>JACQWB010000170.1 GCA_016209385.1 Candidatus Rokuibacteriota bacterium | reverse complement strand
TTCGTCAGCCTGGACCTCTTCCTCTTCTACATCTTCTGGGAGGCCATGCTGATCCCCATGTACTTCATCATCGGAGTCTGGGGCGGCGGGCAGCGGATCTACGCCGCGATCAAGTTCGTCCTCTACACCATGCTCGGCTCGCTGCTGATGCTGGTCGGCATCCTGGCGCTCTACTTCCACCACGGCGGCGCGACGGGCACCTACACCTTCGACCTGCCCGTGCTCATCCGCTCCGTCGTGCCGGCGGGGCTCCAGACCTGGCTCTTCCTGGCCTTCGGCGTCGCCTTCGCGATTAAGGTGCCGCTCTTTCCGTTCCACACCTGGCTCCCCGACGCTCACGTCGAGGCGCCCACCGCCGGGAGCGTGATCCTGGCCGGGGTCCTCCTCAAGATGGGGACCTACGGCTTCCTCCGCTTCTGCCTCCCGCTCTTCCCGCATGCGAGCCTGGCCTTCGCGCCGTGGATCTTCGCGCTGGCGCTGATCGGCATCATCTACGGCGCGTGGGTCTCCATGGTCCAGCCGGACCTCAAGAAGCTCGTGGCGTACTCGAGCGTGAGCCATCTGGGCTTCGTGATGCTGGGCCTCTTCACGCTGACGCCGCAGGGGCTGGTGGGCGGGATCATCCAGATGGTGAACCACGGCCTCTCCACCGGCGCGCTCTTCCTCCTCGTGGGCATGATCTACGAGCGACGCCACACCCGGCTGATCGACGAGTTCGGCGGGCTCTGGGGCGTGGTGCCGGCCTTCTCGGCGGTCTTCCTGGTCGTCTCGCTCTCCTCGCTGGGGCTCCCCGGCCTCAACGGGTTCGTCGGGGAGTTCCTGATCCTGGTCGGCGCCTTCCGGGTGCACCCTCCCACCGCGGCCCTGGCCACGACCGGCGTCATCTTCGCGGCGGTCTACATCCTCTGGATGTACCAGCGGATGATCTTCGGCGAAGTCCGGCACGACGCGAACCGCGCCCTCGCCGACCTCACGCCGCGGGAGTGGGCCGTGCTCCTACCCGTTCTTCTGTTCATCGTGTGGATCGGGGTCTACCCCGAGCCCTTTACCGGAGTCACGGAAGCCAGTGTCCAGTCGCTCATCAGCCAGGTACAGACGCAGACGGCCGCGATGCCGGCGGCCGGCGCGACCCCGGTCGCGCTCGGTGGGCGCTGATGCCTGCGGGCGCGGCGGCCCTCCTCCTTCCGATCGCACCGGTCCTGGTCTTCACGCTGACGGCCGCGCTGCTCCTGCTGCTCGACCTGCTCCCGCCCCGCGGCCGCAAGGAACACCTGGCGTTCGTGGGGCTCGGCGGGGTGGTGGCCACGCTCATGGTCGTGCTGCTGCTCTGGGGCACTCCCCGGCGCGGCTTCGGTGGGATGGTGGTCCTCGACGACTACGCCCTCTTCTTCGACCTCACCATCGCCTACGCCACCGGGCTGGTGCTCCTGCTCTCGACGGACTACCTCCGGCGGAACGGCATCGAGACCGGCGAGTATTACGCCCTCATCTGCTTCTCGGCCACGGGGATGATGCTGCTCGCCTCGGCCGCGGACCTCATCGTGGTCTTCCTGGCCGTGGAGCTCATGTCGCTCTCGCTCTACGCGCTGGCCGGCCTCTTCAGCGGGCGGCTCGTCTCGAGCGAGTCGGCCTTGAAGTACTTCCTCCTGGGTGCCTTCGCCACGGGCTTCCTCCTCTACGGGATCGCCCTCATCTACGGCGCGACGGGAACGACCAACCTGGAGAAGATCGCGGCGGCGACCGCGCGACTGGGCCGCGACCCGCTCGTGATGGCCGGGTTCGGCCTGCTCCTGGTCGGCTTCGGCTTCAAGATCGCGTCGGTGCCGTTTCACATGTGGGCCCCCGACGTGTACCAGGGTGCCCCCACCAGCGTCACCGCGCTGATCGCGACGGGTTCGAAGGCGGCGGCGTTCGCGGCGCTCCTGCGGGTGCTCCTCTCCGGGCTTCCGGTGGCCCAGCCCGAGTGGGCCGCGCTCCTCTGGGTGGCGGCGGTCCTCACCATGACGGTGGGCAACGTGGTCGCGATCGCCCAGTCCAACCTGAAGCGGATGCTGGCCTACTCGTCGGTGGCGCACGTGGGGTACGTGCTGGTCGGCGTCGTCGCGGGAGGCTCGCTCGGCAACGGGGGAGTGCTCTTCTACCTCCTCGTCTACACCTTCACCACGGTCGGGGCCTTCGGGGTGATCCTGCTGCTCGAGCGCGGCGGCCAGGAGGCCGTGGACCTGCAGGACTACTCCGGGCTCGCCGCGCGCCACCCGGTCCTCGCGCTGACATTCTCGCTCTTCCTCCTCTCCCTCATCGGGATCCCGCCGACCGCCGGCTTCGTCGGGAAGTTCTACCTGTTCGCCGCCGCGATCCGCGCCGGCTACATCTGGCTCGCCGTGATCGCGGTGCTTAACTCGGCCGTGGCGGCGTACTACTACCTCCGGCTGATCGTGTACATGTACATGCGCGAGCCCGAGGGCCTGCCGACCGTGCCCGCGCCCTCGTTCGCCGGCGGCCTGGCGCTCTGCATCGCCCTCTGGGGAATCTTCCAGCTCGGGCTCATGCCCGCGCCGCTCTTCGACCTGGCCCAGGCTGCGGTGGGCCCGCTGCTCAGGTAAGGCCCTGCCGACGATCCGCTTTCCGTACCAGGGGTGGCTGTTCGACCTTGACGGGACGATCTACCGCGGCGAAGGACTCATTCCCGGGGCCGCCGAAGTCATCGCCGCCCTGCGTGGGGACCGCCGACGGGTCGTCTTCCTCTCCAACAAGCCGATCCAGACGCGGGAGGAGTACGCGCTGAAGCTGACGCGTCTGGGAATTCCCACGGCTGCGCACGAGGTGATCAACTCCTCGCTCGTGCTCGCCCGCTACCTGCGTCGCCACGATCCTGGCGCCTCCTGCTTCGTGATCGGGGAACCGCCCCTGGTGGCCGAGCTCCAGGCCCATGGCCTGACCGTCCGAGATGCCCCCGACGTGAGCTGGGTCGTCATCGCCTTCGATCGGACCTTCACCTACGCGAAGCTCAACACAGCCCTCCAGGCGGTTCGCCGGGGGGCGCGGCTGATCGCCACCAACCCCGACCGCACCTGCCCGACCGAGGCGGGCGAGATCCCTGACTGCGCGGGGATGATCGCGGCCGTGGAGGCGGTGACGGGCAAGCGGGTCGAGGTCATCGTCGGCAAGCCCTCGCCGATCATCCTGGAGGTCGCGCTGGAGGCCCTGGGCCTGCCCGCTGGGGCTTGCGTCATGGTGGGTGACCGCATCGAGACCGACATCGTCATGGGGAAGAAGCTCGGGCTGGGAACGATCCTGGTGCTGAGCGGCGTGACAGCACCCGAGGACGCTCGAATCGGGGACCTCCGCCCCGATCACGTGCTAAGCTCGATTCGGGAGCTCCTCCATCCATGACCCGCACGGTCTTTCGAGCGCCCACCCACGCCTTCGGCGCGGGTACCCGGCCAGCGCAATCAACTCGGGCCTCGCGCGGCGGGTGGCCCGCCTCGCGGCAAGGCCGAACCCGCCACGCTCGAACTGCAACGGGGGGAGGTATCGGAAGGGGGGCGGAGCCCCCCTCCGAGGTTCCTTGACCCGCCCGGCCAGCCTCGAGGGTGAGATCTTCGACGCGCTCATCATCGGCGGCGGGATTGCCGGCGCGGGCGTGGCCCGCGACCTGGCCCTGCGCGGCGCCTCCGTCGCCCTCTTCGAGAAGGGCGACTTCGCCGCCGGCACCACCTCCCGCTCCTCCAAGCTGATCCACGGCGGCCTCCGCTACCTGGAGCTCTGGGACTTCGGCCTCGTGCGGGAGTCGCTTCGCGAGCGGGAGACGCTCCAGCGGCTGGCCCCCCAGCTGATCCGCCCCCTCCCCTTCCTGGTCCCGATCTACCGGTGGTCTACCCGCGGCCTGGTCAAGGTCAGGATCGGGCTGACCCTCTACGATTGGCTGACGCCCGGCCGGCAGCGCGAGCGCTACCGCGTCCTCCGCGCTCCCGAGGCGCTCGCTCTGGAGCCCGGCATCCGGGCTGACGACCTCCTCGGGGCCGGCTACTACTTCGACGACCTGCTGCTCTCGCCCGAGCGGCTCTGCCTGGAGAACGTCCTCTCGGCCGTTCGCCACGGCGCTCGCGCGTTCAACTACTCCCAGGTCGAGGAGGTCGTGCGCGGTCGCTCGGGGATCGAGGGCCTCCGCGTCCGCGATCTCATCGCGGACACGGTTCACACGGTCCGCGGGCGGGTGATCGTGAATGCCACCGGACCGTGGGTCGACCGGATCCGCGAGCTGGCCGGTGTCCGCGATCGCGGACCGCGGCTGGTGCGCACAACGAAAGGGATCCACTGCGTGATGCCCCGGATGACCGAGTGCGCGGTGTACCTGTCCGCGCGCGACGACCGGATGATCTTCATGATTCCCTGGCGCGGCTTCACGCTGGTGGGGACCACGGACACCGACTTCACCGGCAGCCCCGACCGCCTCTGGGCGAGCAGGGAGGAGGTCAGCTACCTCCTCGGTGAGGCCCGCCGGATCTTCCCCGATCCCCGGATGACCGAAGCCAACGTGGTCTACACCTATGCCGGGGTGCGTCCGCTGACGTTCGAGGAGGGAAAATCCGCATCCAGGGTCTCGCGCCAGCACAGGGTCTTCCCCGAGGCCGGCGGGAGATTCCTGAGCATCACCGGAACCAAGCTCACCTGCTTCAGGAGCCTTGCGGAGGAGGTCGGGGACTGGGTCCTGGCCGCTCTCGGCCGACGCGCGCCGTCAGCCACGGCCCGGCGGACCCTCGACGGGACCGACGAGCCTCCGCGCCTGGAGGTGCGGGCGTGGATGGACGTCTCTGCCGAGCTGGGGGCGACGGGTGTTTCGCGCGAAACGGTAGAGATGCTGGTGGAGACTTACGGGCGGGGATACCCTCGTGTCCTCGAACTGGCGCGAAAGCTCGCCGACGGGGCCGAGCGCCTCTGTCCCCAGAACCGGGAGATCGTCGCCCAGCTCCACCACGCTGTCAGCGAAGAGCTGGCCGTTTCGCTGCAGGACTTTCTCCTTCGCCGCACCGAAATCGGCCTGAGCCCCTGCCAGGGCCTCGACTGCGCCGAAGCGATCGGCCGGCGGATGGGGGAGTTGCTCGGCTGGAGCCCCCGACGCCTCGAGGCGGAGCTGGCCGCGTACCACGAGACTATTGAACGGAGCCACCGGTTTCGGCATAGTTGAAGCGCCCTGAACCGGGGCGCGGGGTGTCGTCACTTTACAGAGGAGGGCCCAACATGAACCCAGAACATCGCCGCTGGTCGCGGATCCTGTGCTCGGTCGTGCTGATCGCCGCCGTGTGGGCGCTCCCAGCCCGTGCCCTGGCCAGGACCGAAATCCATTTCTGGCACGCCATGGGGGGGCAGCTCGGGGAGTCCGTGGCCGCGCTGGTCAAGCAGTTCAACGAGACCCAGTCCGAGTGGGAGGTCAAGCCGCTCCGGAAGGGGACGTACCCGGAGACCCTCACCGCCGCCATCGCCGCCTACCGGCAGAAGAACCCGCCCCACATCGTCCAGGTCTTCGACGTCGGGACCCAGACGATGATGCTCTCGGGCGCCGTCTATCCAGTCTCCCAGCTCCTGAAGGAGCAGGAGATCAAGATCGACTGGAACGACTTCATCCGGCCGGTGACCGGCTACTACTCCAGGGACGGCCAGCTCTACTCGATGCCGTTCAACTCCTCCTCCCCGATCCTCTACTACAACAAGGACGCCTTCAAGAAGGCCGGGCTCGATCCCGAAAAGGCACCGACCACGTGGAAGCAGGTGGGTGAGTTTTCGAAGAAGATCCTCGCCGCCGGTGCGGCCAAGTGCGGCTTCACCACGTCCTGGCCGTCCTGGACCATGCTCGAGAACACCTTCCCCTGGCACGACCAGCCGTTCGCCACCAATGCGAACGGCTACGCCGGGCTCGACACCAAGCTCCTGATCAACGGCGAGTTCGGGGTGAAGCACATCGGGCAGCTCGCGGCCTGGCACAAGGACGGGATCTACTCCTACGGCGGGCGCATGGGGCAGCCCGACCCGAAGTTCATCAACGGCGACTGCGCGATGCTGGTCCAGTCCTCCGCCGTCATCGGCGGGTTCAAGAAGTCGCTGAAGTTCGCCTGGGGCACGAGTCAGCTCCCGCACTGGGGTCCGCCGTACAAGAAGCAAAACGCCATCGTCGGAGGCGCCACGCTCTGGGTGATGAAGGGGCAGAAGGCGGCCGACTACAAGGGCGTGGCCCAGTTCTTCAAGTTCCTGGCCGAGCCGCACCAGCAGATGTGGTGGCACGTCACGACCGGGTACCTGGCCATCTCCCATACCGCGCTGAAGAACCTGGATGAGGCGTACCACTTCAAGAAGTACCCCGAGCAGTGGACCGCCTTCTCCCAGCTTTCCGCGAAGCCGACGGTCAACAGTCAGGGGATCAGGCTGGGGAACTTCGTCCAGATCCGCGACGCCATCGAGACCGAGCTGGAGAACATCTTCGCCGGGAAGAAGACGGCCAAGCAGGGGCTCGACGACGCGGTGGCGAAGGGGAACGAGATCCTGAGGGAGTTCGCGGCGCAGTACAAGCAGTAGCCCGTGGCTTCCAGATTGCCTCATCCCTGCGGTCACGGCCGGGGGACTCGAGACAGGCGGCAGGAGGTTAGGCCATGAACTTCGCCGCGGTCATCTTTACAGCTACTGCCCTCGTGATTGCTTGTGGAGCTGTCTCTGCTAGCGCCCAGGAAAGGCTGGAGGCTTCGAAGGCCGCTGACCCCCGCGTAGAGGCGCTGGTTGGGACGTGGGAAGGCGAGATTAAAGGGCGGGGCACACGTGAGAAAACGGATCGCACCCTCATCATCATCGAGCGCGACGGCCAACTGGAGGCGAAATACGGTACCACAGGGGAAAGCTCGCGTCCCGTTAATATTGCTGTCGAATTCCCGGAGGGTGGGCAGGCGAAAATTACGTTCACGACGTCGGCCGGCTCGACTGTCACCTTGTTTCTAGTCAAAGCGGACTGGCTGTCTGGAACGCTCGTTCGCGCACGGGGCGGGACCAGGAGGTCAGTAGGAGTGCCGATGCAACTCCTGCGGACGCAGAAGTAGCGCCGAGCCTAGGCGGAAGTGTATCGTCCGCTCGTTGTCGTCGCCACGAGGATGGTCAGCCGAACGGCATTCCGCAGATCGCGATGAAGCGGACCTTCTTCAGGAACCGGTGGCTGCCCTACCTGCTGGTGCTGCCGCAGGTGGCGATCACGCTGGTCTTTTTCTTCTGGCCGGCGTTCGAGTCGCTGCGGCTGAGCCTCTACCGGAGCTCCCCCTTCGGGGGCAACGACGTCTTCGTGGGGCTCGAGAACTTCCTGAAGCTCCTCGCCTCGCCGGACTACTACGCCTCCATCGTCAACACGTTCATCTTCTCCTTCAGCGTGACGGCGCTGGCGGTCGGAGCAGGCCTCTCCGTGGCGGCGCTGGCGAGCCAGCGGATCCGCGGCCTCACGGCTTACCGGACCGCGCTCCTCTGGCCCTACGGGATCGCGCCGCCGGTGGCGGGGATCATCTTCCTGTTCATCTTCCATCCGTCGTACGGCGTCCTGCCGTACTTCCTCTCGTTCATCACCGCGTACGAGTTCTACTGGCTCCTCAAAGGGTGGGTGGCGATGGCGCTGGTCATCGTGGCCACCGTCTGGACCCACCTGGGCTACAACATCGCCTTCTACCTGGCCGGCCTCCAGGCCATCCCCGGCTCGGTGCTGGAGGCAGCGAGCGTGGACGGCGCCGGCGGGATGCGACGCTTCGCCTTCATCGTCTTCCCGCTCCTGTCGCCCATCAGCTTTTTTCTCGTGGTGGCCAACATGGTGTTCTCGTTCTTCGAGACCTTCGGCGTCATCCACGCCGTGACCCAGGGCGGCCCCGGCGGCGCCACCGAGATCATGGTCTTCAAGGTGTACAAGGACGGCTTCATCGGCCTGAACCTCGGCTCCTCGGCCGCCCAATCGGTCATCCTGATGGCGGTAGTGATCTTCCTGACCATGCTCCAGTTCCGCTACCTCGAGAAGAAGGTGACCTATTGAGCGCCGGCGGGTCGCGACTGGCCGCTGATGGCGGGGCCCCCGCGGCCACGAGCGTGGCGCGGCCGCTGCCCGCCACCCTGACCGTTCTCCAGGCCTGGCGCCGTCCGCTCCCGTGGGGGAATCTGGTCGTCCACCTGCTCCTCCTCGCCTGCGTGGCGGTGATCGCCTTTCCGCTCTACTACGCCTTCGTGATCTCGACCCAGACGGTCGACGAGGTGCTGGCCCGGCCGCCGGTCCTCCGGCCGTCCACGCACCTCGTGGAGAACTACGCGGCTGCCTGGACCCGCTCCCACATGGGCCGGCTCCTCTGGAACAGCGCCGTGGTGGCCGTGGCGATCGCGGTGGGGAAGATCGCGATCTCGATGCTCTCGGCCTTCGCGATCGTGTACTTCAACTTCTACGGCAAGCACCTGGCCTTCTGGATGATCTTCGTCACCCTCATGCTGCCGGTGCCGGTGCGGATCATGTCCACGTACGAGGTCGTCGGCAACCTGGGCTGGCTCAACACCTACTGGGGGCTGACCGTGCCGCTCATGGCGTCGGCGACCGCCACGTTCCTCTTCCGCCAGTTCTACCTCACCATCCCCGACGAGCTGGCCGAGGCTGCCCAGCTCGACGGCGCCGGCCCCCTGCGCTTCCTCTGGTCGATGCTGCTCCCGCTCTCCTGGGCCAACATCGCGGCGCTCTTCGTCGTGCTCTTCATCTACGGCTGGAACCAGTACCTCTGGCCGCTCATGATCACGAACACGGAGTCCATGCAGGTGGTCGTGATCGGGATCAACAACCTGATCCCGCGCACCGGGACCCACATCCCGGAGTGGAACGTCATGATGGCCGCCGCGATCATGGCGCTCCTGCCGCCGGTGGCGGTGATCCTCTTCATGCAGCGGTGGTTCGTGAAGGGCCTGATCGAGAGCGAGAAGTGAGAGACCAGGGCGTTCCGGCCACTGGCGTGCGGCTGTTCGAGCGCAGGCTTTGCCTGCGCAATCGACTCGGGCCTCGCGCAGCGGGTGGCCCGCCTCACGGCATGGCCGAACCCGCCACGCTCGAACAACATCGGGGGGAGGAGTCGGAGGGGGGCGGAGCCCCCCGCCGAGGGGAGCGCTGGTTCGTCAAGGGCCTGATCGAGAGC
>JACQWB010000169.1 GCA_016209385.1 Candidatus Rokuibacteriota bacterium | reverse complement strand
GAAGGGGGAGGTTCGGAAGGGGCGGGTACCCGCGCCGGGTACCCACGGCGGAGCCGTGGGTGCGCGCGCGAGCGCGGGGGGTCGGCGTGGGTGGCCCCCCTCCGAGCGTATGACCTACGCCGAGGCCGTTGGTCGGCTCCTCGGCCTCCGCGGCGGGGAGTACGCCGGCATGCGCCCCGGGCTCGAGCGCGTCGAGGAGCTCCTCGAGGCCCTCGGTTATCCCGAGCGCCGGTACGCCATCGTCCAGGTCGGCGGCACCAACGGCAAGGGCTCGGTCGCCGTGATGATCGCCGCCATCCTCAAGGCGGCGGGCCACCGCGTGGGCCTCTACACCTCGCCCCACCTCTGCTCGTTCCGTGAACGAATCCGGGTGGACGGCAGGGCCATCTCCGAGGACGAGGTGGCTGACGCGGTCGAGGGGCTCGGCAGTCTGATCGCGCGGCTCGGTGCGACGATGTTCGAGGCGGTCACCGCGCTGGCGCTCGACCACTTCGCGCGCGAGGGGATCGAGTGGGCGGTGCTCGAGGTCGGGATGGGAGGCCGGCTCGATGCCACGACTGTCGGGTTCCCGAAGGCCGAGGTGATCACCCGCATCGCCCACGATCACCAGGCGTTCCTCGGCTGGCGGCTGGAGCAGATCGCGCGGGAGAAGGCCGCCATCATCCGGAGCGGTCACGCCGTGGCCGCGGCGCAGGCGCCGGAGGTGACCGAGGTCCTGCTTGCGCAGGCTCGCCAGGCCGGCGTGCCGATCTGGCTGCAAGGACGGGAGCTCGCCGTGAGCATTCGCAGCCGCGGCCTGTCCGGCCAGCAGCTTGACCTTCGCGGGCCGGGCTGGGAGCTCTCGGACTGCTTCGTCCCGCTCCTGGGAGGATTCCAGGCCGAGAACGCGCTCCTCGCCGTCTCGACCGCGAAGGCGCTCACCGACTTCGGCGTCGAGGTCCCCGATGCGGTGATCCGGCAGGGGTTGGCCCGCGTGAGCTGGCCCGGACGCTTTCAGCTGATCCGGCGTGATCCCTGGGTCGTTCTCGACGGAGCCCACAACCCCGCCGGGGCCCAGGCCCTCGCCGCCGCTTTGGATGACTACTTCCCCGGTGTGGCCAAGACCTTGATCGTCGGGATCTCCTCGGACAAGGACAAGGCCGGCATCCTGAAAGCGCTGACATCCCTGGCAACCCGACTCATCCTGACGGCGTCCTCCAACCCCCGCGCCACGCCGCCTGAGGAGCTACGGGCGCTCCTTCCCCCGACCGAGAGCCAGGTCGCGATGAGGGCCACCGTCGCTCAAGCCCTATCCATGGCCATGACCCCGCCGCTGACCCCTATGGTTTGTGTCACGGGCTCGCTCTTCTGCGTCGCCGACGCGCTCGCCAAAGTCACGGGAAGTCGTGATATTCCTTGCGAAATTGAAAGGGGGGCTGATAGCATAGAATCCCGTTTTTCCTAGACCCCCACGAGACACCTCAATGGTGAAGCTCCCCGTCAAGACCCTCGTGGCGCTGGCCACTTTCTGCCTGACGCTCCCGGCTGCGGCCCAGGCGCCCCTGACCGTCCCGGACCCCCGTGGCGACATCACGGTCCTGGCTGACCAGCTCGAGCAGGTGGGTGAGGACGGCATCGTGATTGCCACGGGGAATGTGGAGATCACCCGCGGCGCGAGCCGCCTGACCGCCGACCGGGTGGAGTACAACCGGCAGACCGGCGAGGCCGTCGCCCACGGGCGGGTGGTCTTGTACGACGGTCCGGATCGGCTCCTCGGGGACCGGATCGACTACAACTTCAAGACCGAGACGGGAGTCGTGCACAGCGCCTCAGCCTTTTCCGAGCCCTACTACCGGCTGACCGGGGAACGGATGGAGCGGATCGAGGAGCGGGTCTACCGGATCCACCGGGGTGTCTTCACGACCTGCGAGGGCGATCTCCCGGCCTGGTCCGTCCACGCTCGCACCGCGACCGCGGACCTCGACAACTTCGTGGTGGGACGGGATGCCTCGTTCTGGGTCGGACGGATCCCGCTGATCCCGTGGATCCCCTTTTTCGCCGCCGCGATCCGCCGCGAGCGCCAGACCGGTTTCCTCATGCCGACCCTCGGGACCTCGAACCAGAAGGGCTTCTTCACCAAGCTGCCGTTCTTCTGGGCCATCTCGGACAGCCAGGACCTGACCGCCTCGCTCGATGTCTTCGCCAAGCGGGGCGTGGGGGCGGGCGGGGAGTACCGGTACATCCTCTCGGAGTCGAGCCGTGGTTCCGTCTCCGGCTTCTTCATCCAGGAGACGCTGAAGGACGACGACGGCCGCGGGACCGGAAGCCTGAAGCACGAGTGGGAGATCGCGCCGCGCCTGACCCTCAAGGCCGATGTCAACATGGTCTCTGACGACCAGTACTACCGCGAGTACGCCGACCGCCTCCACGATCGAAGCCTCCAGCGCGCCGAATCCAACGTGTCCCTGATCAGGCGCTGGGACTCCTGGAACTTCGTCGCGAACACGTTCTGGTACCAGGACCTCACCACCCGCCGCCCGGTCGAGCTCCAGCGGCTCCCCGAGCTGCGCCTGAAGGGCGTGCGCCAGCCGGTGCCCGGGGCATCCTGGCTCCTCTACGAGACCGATGCGAGCTTCGTCAACTTCGTCCGCGATGTGGGCTCCGACGGCACGAGGCTCGATCTCCACCCGCGGGTCTTCCTGCCGCTGTCACTCGGCGGGGTCGTGACGGTCACGCCGTTCCTCGGCGGCCGCGGGACGTACTACGATAAGCGCGTCGTCGGCAAGCGCCTGACCCGAGACGGCGCGATCGAGGTCGAGCTGACCGAGGATGCCTCGCGGATCCGTGCCCAGGGCGAAGTGGGGGCCGATGTCGAGGCTCGCGCCTCCCGAATCTATGAGGTCGGAGGGGTGGCGGGGATCGACCGGCTCCAGCACCTCATCGAGCCCCGGGTCAACATCACCGAGATCCGCGGCGTGAACCAGAAGGGGCTTCCCCAGTTCGACCCGAGCGGCGGGGTGGTCAACCCGATCGACCTCCCGGAGGCCGCGCTCGGGATCGACCGGATCGGCAAGGTGAGCAAGCTGACCTACTCGCTCACGAACCGCCTGAACGCCAAGACCGTCGCGGGGCCGGGGCAGGAGCCGGTGCGCTGGGAGCTGGTGCGTTTCGTGCTGGGCCAGAGCTTCAGCCTGCTGCCTGAGGCCGTCGAGCCCTTCAGCGAGGTCCGGGGCGAGCTGAGCGTCCAGCCGAACCGGATCTTCGGCTTTCGCGGCGATGCGAGCTACGACGTCTACGGTCGCGGGTTTCAGACCGCCAACACGGACGTCACGGCCACGGTCCGCGACGTCACCGCCAGCGTCGGGACCCGCTTCAACGACCGGGAACGGATCGAGTTCATCCGCGGAGAGCTGCAGGCGGCGGTGTCGCGCTTCGTCGACCTCCGCGGCTCGACCCACTGGGACACCCGCAACCGGACCGTGGTCGAGAGCCGCGTCGGCGTTGACCTTCACCCCGGCTGCCCGGTTCGGTGCTGGACGATCGGGTTGGAGTACGTCGATCGGACGCGGGGCGAGGACGAGTTCCGCTTCTCGGTCAACCTCCTCGGGCTGGGGAGCGTCGGGGGCGGCGGAGCGGCCGGAGGGCGCTGAGGGTGCGGGCACCGGTGATACCCCAGACCGATCTAACCCGCCAGCACCTGGCGCTCAGGGCCGAGCTCCTGGACGCGGTGGAGCGCGTGCTCGGCTCGGCGCAGTTCATCCTGGGGCCCGAGCTCGAGGCCCTCGAGCGTGAGCTGGCCGCGCTCTGCGGCGTGCGCCACGCTGTCGGCGTCGCCTCAGGAACGGATGCGCTCGCGCTCGCCCTCCGGGCCCTTGGCATCGGCCCCGGGGACGAGGTGGTCACGGCTGCGTTCTCCTTCGTCGCGTCTGCCACGACGGTCCTCCATGTCGGGGCGACGCCGGTCTTCGTGGACATCGACCTGGATACCTATGCGCTCGACCCCGAGCTGGTCGAGCGCGCGCTGACCCCTCGGACGAAGGCGGTCATCGCCGTTCACCTGTACGGCCATCCGGCGCCCATGGACCGGCTCGCGCGGCTCGCCCGCGACCGCAGCCTCGCGGTGGTGGAGGACGCCGCCCAGGCGATCGGGGCCGCCTACGCCGGCAGACCCGTCGGGAGCTGGGGGGACGCGGCGTGCTTCTCCTTCTACCCGACCAAGAACCTGGGGGCGTGCGGCGACGCCGGGATGCTCGTGACCGACCGCGAGGACCTCGCCGAGCGGGTGCGGCGCCTGCGCAACCACGGTGCGCGCGAGAAGTACCACCACCTGGAGCTCGGGTGGTCGAGCCGGCTCGACGAGCTCCAGGCGGCGCTCCTCCGGGTGAAGCTCCGGCACCTGCCCGAGTGGATCGAGGCGCGCCGGCGCCTGGCCGCCCGCTACACCGCGCTGCTCTCCGGGCTCCCGCTCGCGCTTCCGCTCGAGCGCCCGCCGGCCCGCCATGTCTACCATCACTACACGCTGCGCTCGCCCCAGCGCGATGCGCTCGCCAAGGCGCTGGCGGAGCAGGGGGTGGGCACCGCGCTGCACTACCCGCTCCCGCTGCCGGCCCAGCCGGTGTTCGGGGGCCGCGCGGTGGAGCGGGGGTTCCCGTACGCGTGGCAGGCCTCCCGGGAGGTGCTGTCGCTCCCGTGCTTCGCCGAGCTGACCGATGCCGAGGTGGAGTTCGTCGGAAAGGCGGTTCGGCAGGCCCTCCAGCGGGTCGCATGAGCTTCCTCGGAGGGGGGCCACCCACGCCGACCCCCCGCGCTGGCGCGCGGGTGTGCCGCGCGTACCCGCCCCTTCCGAACCTCCCCCGTGGCAGTTCGAGCCGAGGGGCTCCCGACGAGCCGCAGGCGAGGAGAGTCACGAGGCGAGGCCCGAGTTGGTTGCGCCGGCCGGGTACCCACGCCGGAGGCGTGGGTGGGCGCTCGAAGGGACGGTGCTGAATCATGAGCGAAGATGGTCGCCTGAGCGGGGCCGGAGGCAAGAGCGTGACCGCGGCGCGCTCGGCTTGGTACACTCGAGTCGTTGACGTCGAGCCGAAGCCCAATGTCTGATCAGGACCGCGTCCGGTTCCCGCCGAGCCCGACGGGCCACCTCCACGTCGGTGGGGCGCGGACCGCCCTCTTCAACTGCCTCTTCGCGCGCCGTCACCGGGGCAGCTTCATCCTGAGGATCGAGGACACCGACCGCTCGCGGTCCGCCGAGGAGTACATCGCCGCGATCGTCGAGTCGCTGCGCTGGCTCGGCCTGGACTGGGACGAGGGCCCCCCGATGCCGGGCTATCGCCAGACCGAGCGGATGGAGGTGTACCGGGCCCACGCCGAGCGCCTCCTGGCCGAGGGCAAGGCCTACCGCTGCGGGTGCGCGCCCGACGATCTGGAGGCTCAGCGAAAGGCCGCCCAGGCCCGGGGCGAGACCTTCCGCTATTCCGGCCGCTGCCGCGACGCGGCCGTCCCCGCGTCGGCTCCCCATGTCCTGCGCCTGCGGATCCCCCTCACGGGGCAGACCGTGGTCCGCGACCTGGTCCACGGCGAGGTGGTCTTCGACCACTCGCAGCTCGACGACTGGATCCTCGTCCGGAGCGACGGGACGCCGACGTATAATTTCTGCGTGGTCGTGGACGATGTCACGATGAAGATCACCCACGTCATCCGCGGCAACGATCACCTCTCCAACACCCCGAAGCAGATCCTCTGCTACGCGGCCCTCGGATACCCGACACCCGTCTTCGCCCACATCCCCATGATCCTGGGCCCCGACCGGACCCGCCTCTCCAAGCGTCACGGCGCGATTTCGGTGCTGGCCTTCCGCGACGCCGGGTTCCTCCCCGAGGCCATGGTGAACTACCTGGCGCGGCTCGGGTGGTCGCACGGCGACCAGGAGATCTTCTCCCGCGAGGAGCTGATCGCGCATTTCGACCTGGCCCACGTGGGCTCGGCTGCGGCGGTGTTCGATCAGGCCAAGCTCGAGTGGCTCTCCAACTACTGGATGAAGCAGGCGCCGGCAGACCGGCTCGCCAGCGACCTGGGCCCGTTCCTCGAGCGCGCCGGGCTCCCGGTGCCCGCGGACCGCGCCTGGCTGGCCCGGGTCGTGGAGACGCTCCAGGAGCGGGCGAAGACGCTGGTCGAGATGGTCGAGCTCGGCCGCTTCTACTGGAAGGCGCCCGTCGCGTACGAGGCCGCCGCGGCGCAGAAGCTCTTCACGCCGGAGGCCCTCGTGCGGCTCAAAGTGTTGACGAAGCGCCTCGAGGCGCAGGAGCCCTTCGAGCCCGACCCCCTCGAGCTCCTCTACCGCGGCCTGGCCGCCGAGCTGGGCGTGAAGCTCGTGGACCTGGCCCAGCTCAGCCGGCTCGCGCTCACGGGCAAGACCGCGAGCCCGCCGATCTTCCAGGTGGCGGCGCTCCTCGGGAAGGCCGAGACCCTGGCGCGTCTCCGGGCTGCCGAGGCGGCGATCGAGCAGAGCGGGCGGCGATGATGCACGACCGCGCGGAGGCACGCCCGTGGTGATCCTCGCGCTGTTCGGCGGCATGGCCCTCCTCCTGTACGGGATCCAGCTCACCGGCGAGGGGCTCCAGCGCGCCGCGGGCGGGCGCCTCCGGACCCTCCTGACCGGGCTGACCCGGAACCGGCTCACGGCCGTTCTGTCGGGCGCTCTGGTCACGGCGATCATCCAGTCCTCCTCGGCCACGACGGTGATGCTCATCGGCTTCGTCGCGGCCGGGCTCATGCCCTTCGCCCAGACCCTGGGCGTGATTCTGGGCGCCGACATCGGCACCACGTTCACGGTCCAGCTCATCGCGTTCAAGCTGACCGATTACGCGCTGCTCCTCGTGGGGGCCGGGTTCACCATCATCTTCGTCTCAGGGCGCCGGGCGGTGCGCGACATGGGGCAGGCGCTCCTGGGCTTCGGCCTGATCTTCCTCGGGCTCAAGGTGATGTTGGACGGCATGGCGCCACTCCGGGAGAACGCGCTCGCGCAGCAGGTCCTGAGCACGCTCGCCGAGAGCCCCGCGGTCGGCATCTTGACGGCGGCGGCGTTCAGCGCGCTCGTCCACTCCTCGGCGGCCACGATCGGCCTCGCGCTCACGCTGGCGAGCCAGG
Source organism: Candidatus Rokuibacteriota bacterium (assembly GCA_016209385.1). NCBI lineage: Bacteria > Candidatus Rokuibacteriota > Candidatus Rokuibacteriota bacterium. The sequence continues at coordinate 27,674 of JACQWB010000169.1, read as the reverse complement.
GGCTCCTCTCGCTCCCCGGGGCGATCGCCATCGTCCTGGGGGCCAACATCGGGACGTGCGCGACCGCCCTCGCCGCCTCCATCGGCACGACGACCGACGCCAGGCGCGTGGCCGTCGCCCACATCGCGTTCAAGGTGCTGGGGGTCGCGCTGGTCTTCCCCTTCGTCGGACCCTTCATCGAGCTGGTCGGGGCTTCGGCGAGCGACCCGGCCCGCCAGATCGCCAACGCCCACACCTTCTTCAACGTCGGGATCAGCGCGGTGTTCCTCCCCTTCGCGTCGCTGGCGGCGCGCCTCATCACCGCCCTCGTCCCGGACGAGGAGAAGGGGGACAACCCCTTCAAGACCCGCTACCTGGACGAGCGTTCGCTGGACCAGCCGTCCCTCGCCCTGGGCCAGGCGACGCGCGAGGCGCTCAGAATGGCTGACGTCGTCCAGGGGATGCTGCGCGACGGGATCGTGGTCTTCCGCGCCGACGACCAGGAGCTCCTGGAGGATGTCGAGCGCCGCGACGACCAGGCGGACTACCTGGAGCGGGAGATCAAGCACTTCCTGACGCGCCTCAGACGGGAGACGATGTCCGGCGACCTCTCGCGCCGGGAGATCGCCCTGATCTCCTCCATCGGCAATCTGGAAAATATCGGCGACATCATCGACAAGAATCTGATGGAGCTGGCGCGGAAGAAGCTCTACCACGGGCGCCGCTTCTCGGAGGCGGGCGAGGCCGAGATCGTCGAGTTCCACGCGATGATCGCCAAAAACCTGGAGCGCGCCATCGCGGCCTTCGCCGCCAACGACCGGACCCTGGCCCAGGAGGTGCTGGACCAGCGGCCCGTGGTCCGCCAGCGCGAGCGCGAGCTGCGCGAGTCCCACCTCGCCCGGCTCCGGGCAGGCCTGGCCGAGTCGCTCGAGACCTCGGAGATCCACCTCGACGTCCTGACCAACCTGAAGCGCATCAGCTCCCACGTCACCGCGCTCGTGTTCCCGATCCTCGAGGAGGTCTGAGCGCTCCCACCCCACGGCCGCCGCGGTCCCAACGCGGGGCCCCCGGCCGTTGACAAGGCTGCGGGCCGGCGGGGATAATGGCACCGCCGATCCCTCCGGAGGCGTCATGCCACAACGCTTGCGCATCTTATTTGTCTCTTCCGAGGTCGAGCCCTTCGCCAAGACCGGCGGACTGGCCGATGTCGCGGGCGCCCTCCCCAAGGCCCTCGCGAGCCTCGGACACGACGTGCGGGTGCTGATGCCCAAGTACCGGGGTGTGGAGCGGCACGCGGGGCCGCTCAGGACCGCGGTCCCGCAGCTCCGGATCGCGATCGCGGATCGGTCGTCGGAGGGGACCCTGTTCGAGGGACGGGCGGGCTCCAGTGTCCCCGTCTATTTCCTCGCCAGCGACCACTACTACGATCGCGACGACCTCTACGCGACGCCCGAGGGCGACTACTGGGACAACTGCGAGCGCTTCATCTTCTTCGGCCGGGCGGCGGTGGAGGCGCTGCGGGGCCTGGGCTGGCGGCCCCACGTCATCCATGCCAACGACTGGCAGACCGGGCTGATCCCCGTGTACCTGCTGACGCTCTACCGGGACGACCCCGCCTGCGCCGGGGTCGCCACGCTCTTCACGGTCCACAACCTGGCCTACCAGGGCGTGTTCTGGCACTACGACATGCCCATGACCGGGCTCGGCTGGGACCTCTTCACGCCCGCCGGGATCGAGTTTTACGGCAAGATCAACTTCCTCAAGGGCGGGCTCGTCTTCTCAGACCTCCTGAACACGGTGAGCCGCACCTATGCCCGCGAGATCCAGACCCCGGAGTTCGGGTGCGGCCTGGAGGGGGTCCTCCACGAGCGGAGCCGCGACCTCCACGGCGTCATCAACGGGATCGACTACGAGGCCTGGAACCCCGAGACCGATTCCGAGATCGCGAAGCGCTACACGGCCGAGGACCTGGAGGGCAAGCGGATCTGCAAGGCCAGCCTTCGCGAGGAGCTGGGGCTCCGGGACGAGCCGGGCCTCCTCATCGGCATGGTGACGCGGCTCGCCACGCAGAAGGGGATCGACCTGGCGCTGGCGGCGCTCCCCGAGCTCCTCGCGCAGGGCTGCCAGCTCGTCCTCCTCGGGTCGGGCGAGCCCGCCCTCGAGCAGGCCTTCGCTCAGGCCGCCGAACGCTACGCGGGTCAGGCCGCAGTGCGTCTCGGCTACGACGCCGCGCTCGCCCGGCGGATCTACGCCGGGGCCGATTGTTTCCTGATGCCGTCCCGCTATGAACCGTGCGGCCTGGGCCAGCTCATCAGCCTCCGCTACGGGACGGTCCCCGTGGTGCGCTGGACCGGTGGGCTGGTGGACACCGTCAAGGAGTTCCAGCCCGAGACGGGCGCCGGGACCGGCTTCGGGTTTCAGGGCTTCACCGCCGCGGCCCTGGTGGACGCGGTCCGGCGGGCCCTGGCCGCGTACCGGCAGCCCGAGCGGTGGCGCCGGCTCGTGCGGAACGGGATGGCCGAGGATTTCTCCTGGGAAGCCTCGGCGCGGGAGTACGTGACCCTCTACCGGAAGGCGCTGAAGAAGAGGAACCGGAGGGGCGAATGAAGAAAGTCGAGGCCATCATCAAGCCGTTCAAGCTCGACGACGTGAAAGAGGCCCTGACCCAGATCGGGATCATCGGGATGACCGTCACGGAGGTCCGCGGGTTCGGGCGGCAGAAGGGGCACACCGAGCTCTACCGCGGTTCGGAGTACACCATCGACTTCCTGCCGAAGGTGAAGGTCGAGGTCGTCGTTCCCGACCAGATGGTGGACAAAGTGGTTTCGACCGTCGTGGCGGCGGCCAAGACCGGCTCCATCGGAGACGGCAAGGTATTCGTGCTCTCGGTCGGGGAGTCGCTCCGCATCCGCACGGGAGAGCGCGGGGAGGACGCGGTATAGACGATCAGGCCGGCCGCGCGCTGGAGCGGGCCCTCGCGCGCGTCGGGGCCGGGCGGTGGCTCTGCGACGCGCCGGCGGGCGATCAGCGCGCGCTGCGCCTGCTGGCTCACCTCGGCTTCGCCGACCCCGCGGCAGCCCTCGCGAACCTGGCGAGCCTCACCGCCACCCCGCGCGAGCTGGAGCTGCTGACGCCCGCTCTCGCGCGCCTCCTCCGCGCGCTCACCACCTCCGCCGACCCCGACATGGCGCTCAACAACCTGGAGCGCGTAGCGGCGTCGGTCGATCGCTCCGTCCTCTATGCCACGCTCCGCGCGCATCCAGGCGCTGTCCCCCTTCTTGCGGTTCTGGGAGGGGGAAGCCAGTTCCTCGCCGACACCCTCCGCCGCTACCCCACCGTGCTTCCGTGGCTACTCGAGCCGGACACGATGCGCGCACGCCTCCGGGACGAGCTGGCCGCCGAGCTCGCCGCAAACCTCGCGCCGTTTTCCAGCCTGAAGGCGCGCTGGAACGTCCTCCGTCGCTTCAAGTACCGCGAGCTCCTCCGGATCGGCTGCCGCGACCTTCTCGGCGACGCTGACCTGACCGTGACGACCGAGGAACTCTCGCGGCTCGCCGACGCGTGCTTGGAGGCGGCCTGGCGCATGGCCGACGCGGAGTGCCGCGCGCGGTACGGCGCGCCGTTGACCGTGAGCGGGGAGGAGGCGGGGCTCGCCATCATCGGCATGGGGAAGCTGGGCGGGGAGGAGCTGAACTATTCCTCCGACATCGATCTGGTGTTCGTCTATTCCGAGGACGGTGAGGCCGAGCGGGGTTTCTCCAACGCCGAGTACTTCACCCGCGTCGCCCGGGGCGTGGTGGTAGCGCTCGAGTCGGTCACCGAGGAGGGTTACGCCTTCCGTGTGGACGTGAGGCTCCGTCCCGAGGGACGGATGGGGCCGCTCGTGCTCTCGCTGGATGGGTACCGCACCTATTTCGCCGAGCGCGCCGAGCCGTGGGAACGCCAGGCGCTCATCAAAGCGCGCCCCGCCGGGGGCGACCGGCGCGTCGGCGAGCGCTTTCTCCAGCTGATCCGGCCCTTCGTCTACCGCCCGGGCGTGGACCCGGAGATCGTCAGCCAGGTCCGGGCCATGAAGCGCGAGATCGATCGGTCGCTCCGCGCCAAGGGTGGCGAGCGCGCCAACGTCAAGCTCGGCGTGGGAGGGATCCGGGAGGTCGAGTTCCTGGTCCAGGCCCTCCAGCTCCTCTACGGGGGCGACGATCCCTGGCTCAGGGAGCGTAACACGCTCCGGGCGATCTTCCGCCTCACCGAGCGCGGGTATCTCTCTCCCGTCCTCGCCCGCCGGCTGAGCGCGGCATACACGTTTCTCCGCACGGTCGAGCACCGGCTCCAGATCGTCCACGAGTTTCAGACGCATACGCTGCCTTCCGATCCCGGGGAGCTCGGCCGGCTCGCCCGGCGAACCGGGATTCAGCTCCCGCCCGAGCGGGCTGCCCGCACGTTTCGGTCCCGCTACCGGGCGGTCACGCACGAGGTCCACCGAGCCTTCAGCGCCTTCTTCGAGGCGCCTCCGGTCGCCGTCAAGCGTCCGCGCATCCCGTCGGTCGCGGCGCTCCGGGCTACCGGCTTCGTCGATCCCGAGAGGGCCCGCCAGAACCTCCGCCTCATCCTCGAGGGGCGGCCGCTCATCCCGTATCCTGAGCCCGCGCAGAAGGCCCTCCTCAGGATCTTTTCCGTGCTCCTGGATGCGCTCTGGAAGAGCCCGGATCCCGACGAGGCGCTCAACCAGTTCGAGCGCTTCGTTGCCGCCATGGGCCCCCGCGCAGCTCACCTGGAGCTTCTGGCTGACAGCCCCGACCTCCTCGCCAGCCTGGTCACGCTGTGCGCTCGAGGCGAGCCACTCGCCCAGCTCCTGACGACCCAGCCCGACCTCCTTCCCCGGCTCGCCGATCCGACCGCGTTCCGCTCCCCGCGCCGGGAGGGCGACTTCCGGCGCGAGCTGGCTCTTGCCCTCGAGCCCGGGCTCAGTCTCGCCGAGAGGAAGGATCGGCTCCGCCGGGCCAAGCAGGGCGAGGAGCTGGGGATCATCTGGCGTTTTCTCCTGGGCGTGACCACCGTGGACGGGTTCTCGCGCGAGCTGACCGGGCTGGCCGACGCCGCGGTGGCCGTCGCCTGGGCCATCGCCGTCGCGCCGCTCGACGACGGTCGCGAAGCGCCGCCCGGGACTCTGAAGCCGTTGGGCCCTGCCGTGATCGTCGGTCTCGGCAAGTTCGGCGGCCGGGAACTCACGACGGGGTCGGACCTCGATCTCTTCGTCATCTACGAGGGCGGCGACGCGGCCCATGCCTTCTACGACCGGGCGGTGGAGCGGTTTGCGGGAGTCCTGGGCGACATCACCGCAGCGGGGACGGTCTTTCCGGTGGACCTTCGCCTGCGTCCCGGGAGCAAGGGGAGCGGTTTCGCCTCGAGCCTGGCAGCGCTCGAGGGGTACTACCGCGAATGGGCCGACCTCTGGGAACGCCAGAGCCTCGCGCGCGCGCGCGTCGTGTGGGGTGACGCGCGGCTGGCTCGGCGGGTCTGGCGCGCGCTCCGCGAGATCGTCTATCGCCGGTCCCTCTCGGTGGCAGAGCTCAAGGGGATCCGCGAGATCCGCCAGCGGATGGAGCTCGAGCTGGGCAAAGAGACGCCCGGGCGGTTCCACGTGAAGTATGGCCGGGGCGGGCTCGTCGACGTCGAGTTCGTGGTCCAGGCGCTTCAGCTCGCCCACGGCCATCGGCTCCCCGCCCTCCGCCGGGCCAACACGCTGGCCGCCCTCCGCGCGCTCGGGCGCCACGGTTTCCTGGCCGAGCGCGACGCGGCAGCGCTCGCCGATCACTACCGTTTTCTCCGCAGGGTCAGCGCCTCCCTCCGCCTCTTCGGCGCGCGCCCGCCTGACGGTCTTGAGGTGGCGGGCCCCATGCCGGCGCGGGTCGCCCGGGGCCTCGATTTCCCGGACCGGTCGGGCTTCCTCGCGGAGTACCGGCGGCGGACCGCGGAGGTCAGGAAGATTTACGACCGGGTGTTCGCCGAGGAATCGTCGCCCGTATCGCTCGCGCCGCGTCTGGATCGCGCTCCATGATGCCGCGCTTCTTTCTGGTGGACGGCCCGTCCCATCTCTACCGGGCCTACCACGGCCTCGGCTACCTCTCCAGCTCCCGCGGCGTCCCCACCCACGCCGTCTTCGGCATGAGCACGATGCTCTGGAAGCTCCTCAGGGAGGAGGAGCCGGACTACATCGCGGTCGCGTGGGATGCGCCCGGGCCGACGTTCAGGCACGCGGCCTTCGAGGCCTACAAGGAGAGCCGCCCGGGGATGCCGGCCGACCTGGCCGTGCAGATCCCCCACGTGAAAGCGGTGATCGAGGCGTTCGGGATGCCGTTTCTGGAGGTCGTGGGCTATGAGGCCGACGACATCCTGGGGACTCTCGTCGCGCGTACGCGCGACCTGGCCGTCGAGCTGGTGCTGGTCACGGGAGACAAGGACGCGCTGCAGCTCGTCGGCCCCAAGGTCCGGGTCCTCTCGGCGATTGGCCGCACGGGAGAGCGCGTCGTCTACGAGGAGGCCCAGGTGCAGGAGCGCTGGGGCGTGGCGCCGGCCCAGATCCCCGATCTCCTCGCCCTGATGGGCGACGAGATCGACGACATCCCGGGGGTGCCCGGCGTCGGCGAGACGACGGCGCGGAAGCTCCTCGCCCAGTTCGGGAGCCTGGAGCGGCTCTACGCGAACCTCCCGCTGGTCAGCGGCGGGAAGCTCAGGGAGACTCTGGCCACGCACCGGAAGCAGGCGTTCCTCTCGCGCGAGCTCGCCACGATCAGCGAGCGAGTCCCGCTCGGCTTCGAGCTCGAGGCCTTCAGGCGCGGCGAGCCCGACTGGTCCCGGCTCCGCGCGATCTGGTCGGAGCTGGAGTTCTCAAGCCTGCTTCGCCAGATCCCCCAGCCCGCGGTGCAGGTGGTGGCCGAGCCCGTGGGTGTCCTGTCCTCCGCTGAAGACCTCGCAGCGTATCTCAGGTCCGTCCCCACGGAGGCGCCGCTGGCGGTGGAGTGGGTGGGAGGCGGCCGCCCTCCAGAGCCCGTGATCCAGGCTCTCGGTCTCTTTCACCCTGACGCCGGCCCTGCGTACCTCCCTCTCAGCGACCCGCCTCCAGATCTCGGCAGGCGGACCCTGATCGGTCACGACGTGAAGCTCCCGCTCCAGTGGATCCTCAAGCACGGCGCCGCGCTTCCGCGCTTCGAGGATTCCGCGGTGGCGGCCTACCTCCTGAACTCGGCGCGGATGAGCTACGAGCTCGAAGAGATCTGCCTCGAGAGCTTCGGCGAAGGCCCGGGGCCTGCGGCCCCTACCGAAGCGGCGCCTGACGAGGTGGCGTCACGGGCCGGAGAGCGCGCCCGCTGGGTCTGGCGCTACTGGACCCACGCGCTGTGCCTGCTCGAGGAGCACGGCCTCACGACGCTCTACGCGGAGATCGAGCGGCCCCTCGTCCCGGTCCTGGCCCGGATGGAGCTCGACGGCATCCGTGTCGCGCCCGAGCGGCTCGAGCTCTTCGCCAAGGAGCTCGAGCGGGACCTGGACAACCTCACCCGCGAGATCCACGCGCTCGCGGGCGAGGCGTTCAACGTGAACTCGCCCAGGCAGCTCGCCCAGGTGCTCTTCGAGAAGCTGAAGCTCCCGCCGGTCAAGCGCACCAAGACCGGTTACTCCACCGATGCCGACGTGCTCGCCGAGCTGGCCCTGGGTCACCCGCTGCCCGCCAGGATCCTCGAGCACCGGACGCTGGCCAAGCTCAAGTCCACCTACACGGACGTTCTCCCGGGGCTGATCCATCCCGTCACCGGGCGGATCCACACCTCGTTCAACCAGCTCGTCACCGCCACGGGGAGGCTCAGCTCGTCGGAACCAAATTTGCAGAACATCCCGATCCGAACCGAGCTGGGACGCCGGATCCGTCAGGCCTTCATCCCGGAGCCGGGTCACTCCTTCCTCGCGGCCGACTACTCCCAGATCGAGCTGCGGATCCTCGCGCATCTCTCAGGGGAGGAGACGCTGATGGAGTCCTTCCAGCGTGGTGAGGACATCCACACGCGCACGGCCTCTGAGGCGTTCAGCGTCGCGCGCGAGGCGGTCACCGCTGAGATGCGGCGGGTGGCGAAGTGCGTGGCGCGCGGGACTCTCGTCTACACGTCCGAGGGACTCCGCCCGATAGAGTCGCTCGGCCCGGCTCCTCCGTGCGGAGAGTTCGCCCCTCTCGAAGCCGTGAAGGTCTGGACGGATAACGGCTTGAGCACGGCAACGCAGCTCTACTACGGGGGCCACCAGCCGGGCTTTCGGATCACGCTCAGGACGGGCCTGGAGGTGTCGTGCACCAGGGACCATCGGGTTCGGGTGATCAACCGAGAGGGGGATTACGTCTGGAAGCGGGCGTGCGACCTCCGTTTGGGGGATTACGTGGCCGTCAGAGTGGGAACTCGAGCATTCGGCCATGAAGAGCACCTCCCGGACCTTCGGTACCCTCAGGAATGGGAGAGAACCAACTTCAAGGACATCGGGTTGCCGGAGCGATGGTCCGCTGAGCTTGCGCGATTTCTTGGCTATGTAATCTCGGAGGGCTATGTGTACCGGCATCCCGCCAAGCCTGGGAGCGGGGCCGTTATGATCAGCCAGGCAACGAAAGAGCCGGAAGTGGCAGGCGACATGGTGTGCGTCAGTCGCCATCTGTTTGGAGACAGAGCAGTCATCAAGGAACGGGGCGGCTCTGTGTCCGTCGAGATCCGGTCTGGCAAGCTCGTCTGCTGGCTTGAACGCATCGGCGCCGCCGGGCGGTCGAGTGAGAAGACCATCCCAGACAGCCTTCTGGCGGCCCCGTACCACGTCCAGATCGAGTTTCTGCGAGCACTCTTCTCGGGCGACGGCTCCATGAAGTCCGCCGGCCGCCAGATAACCTACACCACTACGTCTCGGGCCCTCGCCCAACGTCTCCAGCAGCTGCTGCTGAACTTTGGCTACCTGTTCACGTTGAAGCGAGAAGCCAGGAAATGGAAAGGTCGCGAGCATGGGGCGTTTGTCCTGAGCCTGACCGGAATGCCGAACGTGAGGCGGTTTGTCCGCGAGATCGGGTTCGTCTCAAGAAGGAAGAATCGTCTCGTTCAGGGCGTCCGGTACGACCACACAATCATTCCCTCGCAGGAAGCAGAAGTTGCCCGGCACTTGCCTTTCCTGCGCAGCACGGGGAGGGAGAAAGCCTACGAGATCATTCGCAAGCGATGCCCAGTCAGATTAAACCAGACTCGCGCGGCCATGATCGTGGAGCAGCTCAGGTCAGCGGGAGTGTCAGACAAGTGGACGAGGCAGATGGACTTCTTTGTCCACAACAATATCGTTTTCCTGCCGGTGAGGAGGGTCTTCGAGGAACTCATCGAGGCGTTCGACCTCGCGGTTCCGGAGGGCCATAGCTATTTGGCGAACGCGCTCGTGAGTCATAACACGGTGAACTTCGGCGTCATCTATGGAGTATCTGCTTTCGGGCTCTCCCAGGCCGCGGGGGTGGACCAGCGGGCGGCCCAGAAGTACCTGGACGACTACTTCGCCCGCCATCCCAAAGTCAAGGCGTACCTGGACGCGACGCTCGCCGAGGGACGGGAGAAGGGGTACGTGAGTACGCTCCTCGGGCGGCGCCGCTACCTCCCCGAGCTCAAGTCCAGCAACCCCAACGCCCGCGGCATGGCCGAGCGCATGGCCATGAACGCCCCGATCCAGGGGTTGGCCTCGGACCTGATCAAGGTCGCCATGGTCCGGATGGCCGCGGAACTCGGAGCTCGTGGGTTGAGGAGCCGCATGCTGCTCCAGGTCCACGACGATCTCCTCTTCGAGGTGCCCGAGGCAGAGCTTGCGACGCTGGAACCCCTCACCCGCGAGGTCATGGAATCTGCCATGACCCTCTCCGTCCCCCTCAAGGTGGACCTCAAGCTCGGCCGCGACTGGTCCGAGGTGTGAGGGTTAGGTAGCGAATACGCAGCCGGTGGAGGAAGGTTATGATTAACCTCTTCTGGAAACAAAAGACGGGAGCACCAGCGAACCTCCTCTCCGTGCCATTTTCCTCAGAAGAAGAATTCGAGCGAGTGGTATTTGAAACCAAGGGCTTGCTGGAGGATGTTTACCTTCTCAAGCGCCAGGTACGGGGAGGAAAGAAGCCCGGTATTCCTGATATCATCGGGGTGGATAGCGATGGAAACGTCTGCATCGTAGAGATGAAAGACGTTCCCGTTGATGCTTCCATCCTGCCGCAAGTGTTGCAGTATGCGTTTTGGGCGGAGTCGAATCCTGATTCAATCAAATCTCTCTGGCTTGAGTCACCGGAGCAACCAGAAAACGTACCGATTTCGTTCGACGATTACGACGTGCGAATCATTGTGATTGCGCCCTCTATCGACCGTTCGACGTTAAGTCTTGTAGGTAAGATCAACTATCCTGTCGACCTGATCGAGGTCAAAAGGTGGCTGCAAAATGACAATGAGTTTTTGCTGATCAATCGCTTGGAGCCTGAGATCCCTGCTAAGGTTCGACCGGTCCGAGGTCTTCAGACGTATGATCGTGTGTTTTACGAGACGGAGGGCTACAACAAAATTAGCGTGGGACATTTCTTCCGGTACATCGAGGAAACCGCGGCTTTCGTACGCAAAAACAGCTGGCCGCTGGAGCCGAAGTTCAATAAGCTAAGCACTACTGCGGGTTCAAGCACGGATTTTTCAACGCTTTCGGGATCAAATGGATCGGGTCGAAGTCGTTTGCGTTTTTCTTCAAGCTGTCCGAGACCGAGGCAAGACGTCTATGTCCGAAGGGAGTCACGATGACCCGCTATGAAGACCAGTGGAAGGAGGGCGTTTTCAAGATCGAGCCGGGGAGTACCACGGTCGAATCCATGGCGCCCTTATTCAAGGCCGCGGTGGAGAGTCTTACAGGTAGGAGACAATGATCCGGGTTCGGGGTTTCCCAATTTCCTCACTATCCTCCTGCAGCATCCGAGGAGTCAGCTTGCCTACTCGGTTGAGCGTCTGGTGTGATATGGTTTGACGCAACGGATGAACATCGGACTAAAGTGCTTACGTGTGTGACGGCTGGCCATTTGGAGGTAAAGAATGGCCATCACAGTGAGTGGGATGGCAGCCGGATACGTGAAGGATTGCGAAAATTACCGCCAGGCCAGTATATGATCGAATCCATCGACGAAGCCCCGCAGCTCACAGAACCCGAGGAAAGGGGTATCCTTGGGAGTCTTGATGAATTGGACGCCGGACTGGGCATTCCGCTGACTGACTTGGTGCGTGAGACCCGGGGTAGCACCCCTTAAGGAGATGGGCTGGTGGCGACTCGTTCAGATCGTGAGGAACTACTCAGACATTTCGAGAAGCTGTCTCCCGAGAAGCAGCGGGAACTGCTGGCATACGCTCGGAGCTTGACCGAGGCCGACGCTGTCCCCAAGGGCACTCCAGGTAAGGATTTGCTTGTGTTCAGTGGAGCGATCGGACCAAACGATGTCGGTAAAATTGCTCGAGCGATAGAGGAAGACTGCGAGCAAGTAGATCGCAGTGCCTGGTAGAGTCCTCCTCGATACCACGGTCATCATCGCCCTGTTCAATGGGGACAGGGCAGTCGTCGCGTCTCTTTCCGAGGTTACCGAAGTCTTTGCACCAAGTATCGCGGTGGGCGAACTTTTCTACGGAGCAATCAAATCCGGACAAGCTGAGCGCAATATCCGCCAAATCAGAGATTTTGTCCGGGCCACTGCGGTCCTCCCTGTTACCGCATCTACGGCGGAAACATACGGTCGAGTGAAAGACCGACTGAGACAGCAGGGTCGTCCAATTCCTGAGAACGATATCTGGATCGCTGCAGTCGCCCTGGAGCAGGATCTGGACCTGGCGACGCGTGACACTCACTTCGGAGCGGTCGCAGGCCTTCGACTTCAGACCTGGTAGGCTGCCAGCTTACGAATGTCTAGGAAATTCCTCCTGGTCGGCCTCACCGGGGGGATCGCGAGCGGGAAGAGCACGGTCTCCCGGATGTTCCGGGATCTGGGCTGCCTCATCATCGACGCCGACCTGCTCGCGCGCGAGGTGGTCGAGCCGGGCGAGCCGGCCTACGAGAAGATCGTGGCGGAGTTCGGCAGGGGGATCCTCGAGGCCGACGGTGTGATCGATCGGAAGAAGCTCGGGGCGCTCGTCTTCGACGATGAAGCCAAGCGCAAGCGCCTCGAGGCGCTCACGCATCCCGAGATCAGGAAGCGCCAGGCCGCGATCCTGGCCGAGCTCATCACCGAGGGATTCGACGGGATCGTGATCTTCGACGCCCCCCTCCTCGTGGAGGCGGGCGGAGCCAGGAACATGGACCGGCTCGTCGTGGTCTATGCTGACGACGCGGCTCAGCGGAAGCGGCTCGAGCTCCGGGACGGCGTCTCCGCGGCGGAGGCGGACACGAAGATCCGGAGCCAGTTGCCGCTCGCCGAGAAGGTGAAGCGGGCCCATTACGTGGTGGACAACTCCGGAACCCGGGAGGAGACCGAGCGCCGGGTGCGCGAGGTCCACCGGGCGCTCCTCGGCGACCTCAAGGCCTTCCAGGCCAGCCCGGCGTGAGCACCAGCGGGCGCCGCCGGGCCCTCGGGCAGCACTTCCTCCGAGACGTGCGCATCGCGCGGGCCATCGTGGACACGGCGCGCCTGACCCCGGACGACCTCTGCGTCGAGATCGGGCCGGGGCAGGGCGCGCTGACTCTTCTGCTCGCGGAGCGCGCCGGCCGCCTTCTCGCCCTCGAGGTGGACGGAGCGCTGATTTCCCAGCTTCAACCGCGGCTCGGGTCGATTGCCAACGCGGAGGTCCGTCGGGCCGACGCGCGCCGCTTCGATTATTCGGCTCTCCCGGCCCTCCGGCCCTCTCCCGAAGGCCGAGTGGTCGTGGTGGGGAACCTCCCCTACAGCGCCGCCAAGCCGATCCTGGAGCGCCTCGTCGCCGCCCGGGGTGCGGTCTCCGAGATGGTGCTGACCCTTCAGAAGGAGGTCGCCGAGCGGGTTGTCGCAGCGCCCGGGAGCAAGCGCTACGGGGCGCTCTCGGTGCTCACGCAGATCTACTGTGAGGGTCGCCGCGTCATGGCGGTCCCCCCCGGCGCCTTCAGGCCGCCTCCCAAGGTGGACTCCGCTGTCATCCACCTGCGGGTCCTCCCGGCGCCGTGCGTGGCCGTCGGCGATGAGCGCTGGTTTCACCGGCTCGTGAAAGCGGCGTTTGGTCAGAGGCGGAAGCACCTGGCCAACGCCCTCGCCGGAGGGCTTCACTCCACTGTGGCGACGGCGCGGCGGTGGCTCGGGGAGGCCGGCATCGATCCCGAGCGCCGTGCGGAAACGCTGTCGCTTCAGGAGTTTTCGCGCCTCGCCGAGATCGCGCGTCGGGACCAAATTCCTTCGGCGGGCTGAGCGCGGATGGTAAGATAAAAGGGTTTGAACGATAGGAGTTTATCCCGAGTGGACGCCGCCTTCGAGTCCGGTACGATCGAGCCCGCCAGCGAACCATCGGTCCGCCTGATTCCGCTCGGCGGGCTCGGTGAGATCGGCCTCAACATGATGCTGCTCGAGTCGGGCGACGACCTCCTGGCCGTGGACTGCGGCCTCCTCTTCCCCGACGACGAGATGCTCGGGATCGACTACGTGATCCCCGACTTCGCCTACCTCCTCGCCAAGCGAGAATCGCTCCGGGCCGTGGTCCTGACCCACGGTCACGAGGATCACATCGGCGCGTTACCCTACCTCCTCCGCGAGGTCCGCGCGCCTGTCTACGGCACGCCGCTCACCCTTGCGTTGGTCGCCTCCCGCCTGAGCGAGCACGGGCTCCTGGACACGGCCGACCTCCGGCCTCTCAAGCCTCGCGGGGCCATCGAGCTCGGGTCGCTGCGGATCGAGGCCGTGCGCGTCACGCACTCCATTGCCGACGGGATCGGCCTCGCGATCGAGACCCCGGTCGGGACCATCGTCCACACGGGTGACTTCAAACTGGACCCGAGCCCGATCGACGGCCAGCACCCGGACTACCGGAAGTTCGCCGAGCTGGGGGAGCGGGGAGTCCTCGCGCTTCTCTCCGACTCGACCAACGTGGACCGGCCGGGCCACACGCCCTCCGAGTCCGAGGTTGGACGCTCCCTCGCCGCGCTCTTCGAGAAGGCGCGCGGACGGATTATCGTCGCGACGTTCGCGTCCCACATCCACCGGATCCAGCAGGTCCTCGAGCTGGCCGTCCGCTTCGGCCGCAAGCTCGCGCTGCTCGGCATGAGCATGGTGAACAACGTCCGGATCGCGGCCGAGCTGGGCCACCTCAGGGTTCCCGAGGGGACGCTGGTGCCCCTCGACGAGCTGGCCGACCTACCGGCTGGCCGGCAAGTCATCCTCTCCACCGGGAGCCAGGGGGAGCCCAATTCGGCCATCGCGCTGATGGCCGCCAGGGAGCACAAGGACGTCCAGGTGGAGGAGGGGGACCTCGTGATCCTCTCGGCCCGGATCATTCCGGGGAACGAGCGCGTCATCGGCCGCGTCATCAACCAGCTCATGCGCCTCGGGGCCGGGGTCCTCTGGGAGGACGTGGCCTTCGTGCACGTCTCGGGCCACGCCTGCCAGGAAGACCTGAAGCTGATGCTCAACCTGACCCGGCCGCGCTACTTCGTCCCGGTGCACGGCGAATACCGGCACCTGGTCGCCCACGCCCGCCTGGCCGAGTCCGTCGGCTTGCCGCGGGAGCGGATCTTCATCATCGAGGACGGACTCGGCGTCGAGCTTACCAAGAGCTCGGCGCGAGTGCTCGGGCGGTTCCCTGCCGGCAGGGTCTTCGTGGACGGCAAGGGGATCGGCGACGTGGGCGCGGTCGTCCTCCGTGACCGCCAGCTCCTGGCCCAGGACGGCATGGTGGTGGTCGCCCTCACCGTGGATCGCCAGACCGGCGAGCTCCTGGCGGGGCCCGAGATCGCGTCGCGCGGCTTCGTGTACGTGAAGGAGTCCGAGGAGATCCTGGAGGAGGTCAAGACGGTCGTGCGGGAAGCCCTGGCCGAGCGGGACACGGCGGCGCCCGTGAACCGGGAGCTGCTCGGCTCGTTGATGCGGAGCGCGGTGCGACGCTTCATCAACCAGCGCTTCCAGCGGAAGCCGATCGTATTGCCGATCGTGCTGGAGGTGTGAACTTGGTCCAGCGGGTCCTGTCACGGCGAGGAGCCCCACCGTCGGGGCCGGGTACCCGCGCCGAAGGCGTGGGTGCGCCCGGTGTAGGGACCCCCGGCCCCTCCGGTGGGGCGGGGCCCCCGACGCCGAAGGCGTGGGGAGGGGCGCCGCGCCACCCGCTGGACCGGTGCAACGCAGTCGTCCAGGAGACGTAGTGATGGCGCGGAAGAAGCGCGACGCCCGTCGGTGGATCGCCGAGGTGAGGGGGATCCTGGCGCTCTTCGCCGCCGCGTTCGGTATCGCAACGCTGGCCCTCTTCGATCCGGCCGCCGAGCCGGCGGTGCAGGTGAGCCCGGTGGGGCCGGTCGGGCTCTGGCTCGGCTGGGCGTTGTTCTGGGCCTTCGGCTACGCGAGCTACTTGCTCCCGCTGTCGCTCGCCTTCTACGGCGTGAACGTGTTCCTGCGGGCGCGCATCCTGACCGGGCGTTCGGCGCTCGTGGGCGGCGCCCTCCTCCTCCTGAGCGCGACGGGGCTCCTGGCGCACCTCTCGGACCCGGCGGCCGAGCCGAGGATCCATTGGGGAGGCACGCTCGGCTACTGGGAGGCTGAGCTCCTCGGGCGCTCGATTGGGGCGGTCGGCACGCTCCTGGTGCTGCTGACGCTCGTTCCCGTGGCGCTCCTCTTTCTCACCCAGGTGTCGTATGCGGTCCTTTCGCGGAGCCTCACGGCTCGGCTCGGCTGGCTCGCGCGACAGAGGCTGGCTCGATGGGAGCCCGTCGCCGTCGAGACGCAGGAGGTCCAGCCTCCGAAGATCGCGGAGCCCGAGCCTCGGAGTGACCCGGCGCCACCGGTCGTCGCTGAGCCGGTCAGACCCAAGAGCCGACTCGCCGAACGAGGGCTTGCCTGGCAGGAGACCTTTGACTTCGACGGCGGTCGCCAGCGGGACTTCCAGCTCCCGCCGGTCGGCCTCCTCAAGGTGCCGGCCGCCGCCGAGCTCAGGCGGACCCGCGAGGAGCTCCAGGCCAACGCCGAGGTCCTGAAGCGGAAACTCCTCGACTTCGGCGTCGAGGGACGGATCGTCCAGGTGAACCCCGGCCCGGTCATCACGGCGTACGAATTCGAGCCCGCGGCGGGCGTCAAGGTCAATCAGGTCGTCAACCTGGCCGATGACCTGGCGCTGGCGATGAAGGCGGCGGCGGTGCGCGTGGTGGGGCCGATCCCCAGTCGCGGGACGGTCGCGGTCGAGGTCCCCAACGCCGAGCCCGAGACGGTCTACCTCCGGGAGATCCTGGTGTCTCAGGAGTTCATCGAGTCCAAGGGCAAGCTCCCGCTGGCCCTCGGCAAGGACACCATCGGGAACCCCTACGTCGCGGACCTGGCCGCGATGCCGCATCTCCTGATCGCGGGGGCGACGGGCTCCGGGAAGTCGGCGGGCATCAACGCCATGATCTGCTCCATCCTCTACAAGCTCACGCCGGCCGAGGTGCGCTTCCTCATGATCGATCCTAAGCGGCTCGAGCTCGGCGTCTACGAGGCGGTCCCGCATCTCATCGCCCCCGTCGTTACTGACGCGCGGGAGGCCGCGGCCCGGCTCCGGTGGGCCGTAGCGAAGATGGAGGAGCGCTACAGGCTCCTCGCGACCCGCCACGCGCGCAGCGTCGAGAGCTACAACAAGGAGGTGCCGCCGGCCGAGCGGCTCGCGTACCTGGTCATCGTGGTGGACGAGCTGGCCGATCTCATGATGGCCTCGGCCGGTGAGGTGCAGAACTCGCTCGTGCGGCTCGCCCAGATCGCCCGCGCCGTCGGCATCCACCTGATCGTCGCGACCCAGCGGCCGTCTGTGGACGTGGTCACCGGGCTGATCAAGGCGAACTTCCCCGCTCGGATCGCCTTCCAGGTGGCCTCGCGGGTAGACTCGCGCACGATCCTGGACGGCAACGGCGCCGAGCAGCTCCTGGGCCGCGGCGACATGATCTTCGTCCCGCCAGGCGGGTCCCGCCAGGTGCGCGTCCACGGTTCCTGGGTCGCCGAGGACGAGGTGAAGGCGGTCTGTGACTTCCTGCGGAAGCAGGGGAAGGTGACCTACGAGGAGGTGGAGCTCCCGGACGAGGAGGGTACCGGGGAGGCCGGGGAGGCGGCCGAGCGCGATGAGAGCTACTGGGACGCCGTCCAGCTCGTGATCGTTCAGCGGCAGGCCTCCATCTCCTTCCTCCAGCGGCGGCTGGGCCTCGGCTACCCCAAGGCCGCCCGCTTCATCGACATGATGGAGCAGGACCGGGTCATCGGGCCCGGCCAGGGGGCCAAGCCCCGCGAGATCCTGGTCGGGCCCGAGTACCTGGCCAAGCGCGGAAGGTAGGTCCACGCTTCGACCGTCCATGAAGCCCATCCGGGCCGTCGTCTTCGACCTCGACGGAACGCTGGTCGACACCTTCGCGATCTACGGCCGGATCTACAGCGCTCTTTTCGAGGCGCATTTCGGCCGCCGGCTCAGCCCGGAGGAGGTCTTCGCGCTCGGGCCGACCGCCGAGACCCTGACGATCAGGAGGATCGTGGGCGAGGCGGCGGCGCGCATGTATCTCGAGCGCTTCTGCCGCGAGTACGCGGGCGAACTCGAGCGTGCTGGCGCCCTGACCTACGCGGGGGTGCCCGAGCTTGTCGAGGGCTGCCGCGCCCGGGGTCTCGGGCTCGGGATCTACACCAACAAGGTCCGCGAGACCGCCGAGCTGACGCTCGCGCGCCTCCCCTTCGCCCGGGCCTTTTCAAGCGTCGTGACGGCCAGCCATGTCCGGTTCCTCAAACCGCACCCCGAAGGGATCCAGCGCGCGATAGCGGAGCTCGGGGCCTCGGCCAACGAGACGCTGTACGTCGGAGACTGGGCGGCAGACATCGCGACCGGGCGCGCCGCCGGCGTCCGCACTGGCCTCGCCGCCTGGCAGCCCAGGCCGTTCCCGCTTGACTCTGGAGCTCCGTCACCGGACTTCGTCTTCGTGCGTCCGGAGGAGCTGCTGCGCCTGGTAGCCGGGACAGCCGAGGGCTGGAATGGCGCGCGCTGAAGCCGGCTGCCGCATGCTCTGGATCGCGGCGCTCTCCACATTTCTCCTGGTCTCAGCCGGCCCGGCCTTCGCCCAGACGCTGGAGGACGTCGTGGCGGGGTTGGAGGGCGCCTACGAGAAGATCAGCGACCTCCGCGCGGAGTTCATCCAGAACGCCTTCAACCGGAGCCTCGGCCAGACCATCAAAGCCGAGGGGACCGTCTATCTGAAGAAGCCCGGCAAGATGCGCTGGGAGTACCGGACCCCGACGCCCCAGCAGATCGTCTCCGACGGCAAGTCCCTCTGGGTCTACACGCCGGAGCTGAACCAGGTCAACGTGGGCGAGGCGCCGCGGGCCCTGGCCGGCCCGGCGGGAAGCTTCCTGGCCGGGCTCGGCCGGCTCCGTGAGACCTTCACCGTGCGCTTTCTGAACCCGCTGAAGGTGGATGCCGCGGGGAACCCCGTCCTGGACCTGACGCCCAAGCGTCCCGAGCCGGTCCTGACCCGGCTGATCCTCACCGTGGACCCGAAGGCGTCCCTGGTGCGGAAGGCGGTGCTCTACGACCAGTTCGAGAATACCGTGACGATGGAGTTCACGAAGGTGGCGGTGAACCTGAGCCTCGCCGACACGCTCTTCGCCTTCAGGCCCCCCAGGGGCGCGGCCGTGGTCCCGTTGGAAATGCGCTGACGTTTCGGGTACGCTCGTCTCAGACGAGGGGACGTCCGATGGCGGCCGCCGAGAATTCCTTCGACATCGCCTGCAAGCTGGACATGCAGGAGGTCGCCAACGCCCTGAACCAGACCACCAAGGAGATCCAGCAGCGCTACGACCTCAAGGGCTCGCGCTGCCAGGTCACGCTGGAAAAGACGGAGATCATCGTGCTGGCGGACGACGACATGAAGCTCAAGGCCGTGATCGACATCCTCCAGTCCAGGCTCCACCGGCGCGGGGTGCCGCTCAAGGCCCTGAGCTACGGCAACGTCGAGCCGGCCGCCGGCGGGATTCTCCGCCAGCGGATCGCCCTCCAGCAGGGGATCCCGATCGAGAAAGCGCGGGAGATCGTGAAGCTCATCAAGGAGACCAAGCTGAAGCTCCAGGCCCAGATCCAGGAGGACCAGGTGCGCGTCTCCGGCAAGAGCCGGGACGACCTCCAGGCGGCCATCGCCCTGCTCCGCGAGAGAGACCTCGGGATCGCCCTCCAGTTCGTGAACTACCGGTCGACCTGAGGTAAGGGTACCCGATTCTCATGGGTGTGCCCTCTGGCCGTGGATCACGCAGTGCATTCTGCGGTGCTGCACCTGTGATACAGTTGTCGTTGTCATGCCAGGCAAGAATCCGAGAGTGAACCCGCTGTATGAAGTGCTCGACCGCCTCGCGTGGCGAGACGGACCCCCCCCTTCTCTGAAAGCAAGCGGCCTCATCCGTAACACGCTGGAGGCCCACGAAGATCTCGCGCTGGCCATGATTGCCGAGGACCGTGAGAGGACGTTTGATTCGTCGCGAGCGCTTGCGCACCGCGAAGTTTGGCGATCCCCGCGAAGGGTGAAGAAACGCTGAGTACCCTACACCCTTCGCCATCACCCGAAGCTTGCCTAGGAAGGCGTTCTGGCATGCCAGCCAACCTTGGCCAGCGTATTGTCTGTTCCATCCAGATGCAGCTTATAACAAGTCCCGAACGCTATAGTACCCTGGACACAGGCCTGCTCAAATGGGCGCTGGAAGCTTGGAGCGAGAACTACCGGTTCGTTTCCGAAATGAGAGTGATCCAGGGGATAGAAGAGGTGATGAGTTAAATGATCAAGCGTCTGCGCTTCATTAACTATCGAAGTCATGCGGATTCGGAAGTCTACCTGGAGCCCCTCACTGTGTTGATTGGGCCAGTTGCAGGGGGGAAGTCAAACGTGTTCAAGGGGATGCTATTAATTCAAAACTCTGTGCATCGATCGCCGGAGGAGTTGTTTCCGCCGGGACTCGGGGAGTTTCACTGGGTTCGAAGTCGCTGGGCGGGCGAGACCGATCCAGTTGGATTCGAAGTCGATCTGGAGAAACTGCCAAACGATCACCACGCACGGTACACGCTCAAACTTGCCGATTCCCCCGCCGGAATCTACGTCCTGGAGGAAACGCTGCAGAGACAGATAGCTGGGGAGCCCTGGGAGTGGGTCTTTCAAAGACGGTCGCGTCCGCATTCGATGGGAGAGTTTGGGGATGTGGATCCTTACGGGCCTACAACCCTAAATCAAGTGTGGCACCGGGATCCAAGAGTTCGCCAAACTGCGGCGGGCCCATTGTTCGCGAGGGACGTAGCGGAAGTGTTGTCTCGCTTCGGCTACTTCCACTTAGAGGCATCAGAGCTCAAATCTTTGGGCACGGGTCAGTCGTGGGAGCGCATTGGATACAATGGCGATCGTTTGCCGGATTTCATCGCGTGGGCGAAAGGCGAGCCGGGTGCGAAGGTGTATGAGTCAATCCTCATGCAAATGCGAGAGCTGTTGCCGGAACTGGAAGACATACTCGTCACTCAGGTGCAGCCTGATAGGCAAGGGCTCGCCATGTCCTTCAGCGGATATCGCGGTTACATCGCGGCTCCCGATCTCAGTGATGGGACGATGTTCACCCTGGGCATGCTATGCATCGCAGCGAGTCCTCGACGCCCAGCGGTCCTGTGTATCGAGGAACCAGAAACCGGATTGCATCCTAGAAGACTGCGCTGGTTGTTCGACCGTTTCATGGAGCTGGCTTACCCACCGGAGGGGCAGCCACGGACACAAATGATATTATCCACCCACTCTCCCTATCTCGTTGACTTCTTTAAAGACATGCTGGATGCGGTCAAAGTGGTTGAACAAAAAGAGGGGCGGAGCCGGATCATGTCTCTCACCGAGATCCAGAAGGAGAAGCTGCGCTACGAGCCGGAGACGGGTGAGAGCATCGGACATCTGTGGGCGAGCGGACTGTACGAGGGTTTCTAAAGTCCTCATGTTGGTCGGATTCCTTGTGGAGGGATGGGATTACCTTATCCTGCGCGCGTACCTGGGGAAGATTCTAGGCTGTCCGGAGGACGAGCTGGAAGCGGACCGCATTGAAGCTCTCGGTCCAGGATGGCAGTTCGTCCTCAGAATGATTCCAAAGGCGCTTAGACGATTCTACGGGAAGTGTGCTCAATTTGCGGTGGTGGCGATCGATAATGATGGGAATCTAGAGTTGCTGAATGGAAAACTGCTCGAGGACCCGAACCATCCGAGGCACTGGGTACATGTTCCAGTGAAAGCGACATGTGAGCGCTGTCGCTGGTGCCAACTGCATAGTCAGATTGAAGCGACGCGGCCTGCTTTGTATTGGCTCCCAAAGAAACATGGGGCTGAGTGGCCGATTATAATCGCGGTACCAGTGGAGGCGATCGAGGCCTGGCTGCTCATCAGCCAGTTTTTGTTGAACCCTAAACGGGGATCGGCGCACGCGGAGCGCGAGTGTCGTCGCCAATTTAAGCAGAGATTATACGGAAAACCGGAAGTGTCGCGCGCCGATATTGAGACGGTCTCGCTACCGCTTATTCGCACGTTGGGAACCGAACAAGTAGAGAAACTCAAGCAGCTTTCTAAGAGTTTTAATCAGTTTTCGGAACAGCTAAATCAATATCGCGACAAGATCCTCGGGGATCCTGACTGTTGGTAAAAGCGGTTGCCGGCAAGTCATCTTGGGGCTACAGACCCCAGACCGCTGGAGGTCTTCAGCGGCTACGAAAGTTACGCTGGCAGGGGCGCTTAGCAAGCCACTCAGGAGGACAAAACCCGTCGAGTGCCTATTGGAAACCAGGGTCGAGGTGAGTATAATCGGTTGCCCATGAAGATTCACCTGACCACGCTCGGGTGCCCGAAGAATCAGGTGGATTCCGAGCTGATGCTCGGGATGCTGGCGCGGGCCGGGCACGAGGTCGTGCCGACGGCCGAGGCCGCCGACTGCCTGATCGTCAACACGTGCGCCTTCATCGACCGGGCGCGCGAGGAGTCGGTGCACACGATCCTCGACCTGGCCCAGCTCAAGGGCCAGGACCGCAGCCGCTCGCTCATCGTCACCGGCTGTCTCTCCCAGCGCTACGGCCGCGAGGTTCTGGACGAGATCCCGGAGGTGGACGCGATCCTGGGCACCTCGGAGCTCGATCGGATCCTGGACCTGGTGGGCCAGACCGAGGCCCGCCGGGACTGGGCGACGAACGCCCCGCCCGGATACCTCTACGACGCGGCGATGCCGCGCCTCCTCACGCGGCCCGTGCCGTACGCCTACGTGAAGATCGCCGAGGGCTGCGACATGGGCTGCGCCTTCTGCGCGATCCCGCAGTTTCGGGGTGCCCACCGGAGCCGGCCCCTCGCTGACATCGTTCGCGAAGTCCACGGGCTGGCCGAGCGCGGGATTCGGGAGGTGATCCTGGTCTCCCAGGACACCCTGGCTTACGGAAAGGACCTCCGCGGCAACGGTGACATCGGCGATCTCCTGCTGGCGCTCTCCGACACGGCGATCCCGTGGATCCGACCGATGTACCTCCACCCGGCCCACGTGAGTGACCGCCTCCTCGCCAAGTGGCGGCGCGCGCGAGTCCTCCCGTACCTCGACATGCCGGTCCAGCACGCTGACGACGGCATCCTGCGGGCGATGCGGCGGGGAGTGACGGCCCGGCGGATGCGCGAGATCTTCCGGGCCTTTCGCGACGCGAGCCCGGACCTCACGCTCCGGACGACGGTGCTGGTCGGCTTCCCCGGCGAGAGCGAGACGGCCTTCGAGAACCTCCTCGAGTTCGTCGAGGAGGTCCGCTTCGACCGCCTCGGCGTCTTCACCTACTCGCCCGAGGAAGGGACGCCTGCGGCCGGCATGGCGCAGGTCCCGCGGGAGGTGAGCGACGAGCGGGCGCGGATCGTCCAGGAGTACCAGGAGCGGATCGCGTGGGAACGGCAGCAGGCGCTGGTCGGCACGGTCCAGACGGTGCTCGTGGACGGGCCGAGCGAGGATCCGGCGTTTGCGTGGGAGGGACGGCTCGCCGGTCAGGCTCCCGAGATCGACGGGGTCGTCTATCTGCGCCACCGCGACCTCGTCCCCGGCAGCTTCGCGCGAGTCCGGGTCGTTGAGGTCGAGGGGTACGAGCTGATCGCCGAGCCCCTCGCCACCGGGGACCGGGGATTGCCCTAGCAGACCGCTTCGCGCTCGTGGTGGCCACCGGCGGCGGCATCGGCTACTGCCCTGTCGCCCCGGGCACAGCGGCAAGCCTCTTCGCTCTGCTGCTCGCGTGGGCGCTGCCGTTTTCCTGGCGCGGGCTGGCATTGGTCGTCCTGGTGGTCACGGTTCTCGGCGCGTGGGCGGCCACGCGGGCCGAGCGCCTGTTCGGCGCACGGGACCCGAGCCGCGTGGTCATTGACGAGATCGCCGGCATGTGGCTGTCGGTGCTCACCCTCCCGCGCTCCCTCTGGCCGCTCCTCGCGGCGTTCCTTCTCTTCAGGCTCTTCGACATCGTCAAGCCCTTTCCCATCCGCCAGAGCGAGAACTTCTCCGGGGGGCTCGGCATCATGCTGGACGACCTGATCGCCGGTGTATACACGCTGCTCTGCCTCCGCGCGCTGCTCGCGCTCCTGGGACGGGGCGGATGAGCTTCCTCGGAGGGGGGCGCACCCACGCCGACCCCCCGCGCTACCGCGCGCACCCACCGCTTCGCGGTGGGTACCCGGCGCGGGTACCCGCCCCTTCCGAACCTCCCCCGTGCAGTTCGAGCCGAGGGGCTCCCGACAAGCCGCAGGCGAGGAGAGCCACGAGGCGAGGCCCGAGTTAGTTGCGCCGGCCGAGCCGGCGCTCGAAGGGACGGTGCCGAGTCATGACCGAGGGTAGCGTAGTGCCATGAGCGGGTGCCTTATCCTCACCGTGAGCCCGGGCGCCCTGCTCGGTCCGGTTGACGAGGCGGGGCGGCTCGTCGCTCTCGCCGTCGCGCGCGAGGGGGTCCCGATCGCGTCCCGCCAGGTGGTGGACGAGGACGAACCGGCGGTGGAGGCCGCACTCCGCCAGGGCCTCGAAGGGCACCGGCTCACGGTCGTCCTGAACGCCACCGGCGGCTCGGCGGGCGAGACGGTGCGCCGGGTGCTGGCGCGGCTGACCGGGACACGGCTGGTCCTGAACGAAGGGCTCCTCGCGGCTTTCGAGAAAGCGCGCGCGCGCCGCGGCCAGGCGATGCCACGGCGGCTCGATCGGCTGGCCCTGCTCCCCCAGGGGGCGACCCTCTGGTCGGTGGACGACGATCAGGTGAGCTGGCTGCTCGAAACCGCTCACGGCGCTGTTGCCGTGCTTCCCCAGGCGTCGGCTGCCCTTTCCGTGGTCGTGACCCGGAACCTCGTGCCGTTCGCGCGGGAGCGCTTCGCCGGCCGGGAGGTGGTCCTGCTCAGAACCCTCCGCGTCGTGGGCGTTGCGCCCGGCGATGCGGAGGCGCGACTGGGGAACTGGCTCAGGCCCGAGAGCCCGGTGGGGGTGAGCTGCCTCCCGATGGAGGGCGAGGTCTGGGTGCGGCTCCGCGCCCGCGACTCCTCGCTCGCCCTGGCCGAGGCCGCGCTCGGGGAGGTCGAGGCGCAGGTGGTGGAGGTCCTGGGCGCGGATTGTTACGGCCGCGACCAGGAGAGCCTGGAGGTCGTCGTGGGGCGTCTGCTTCTCGAGCGACGCCTCACGCTCTCGGTCGCCGAGTCGTGCACGGGGGGCCTCCTGAGCCATCGGATCACCAACGTCCCCGGGGCCTCCGCCTACTTCGAGCGCGGCGTCGTGGTGTACAGTAACCAGGCCAAGGAGGAGCTCCTGGACGTGCCGCGCGAGCTGCTGATCGCCCACGGCGCCGTGAGCGGCCCCGTCGCCGAGGCCATGGCGCGCGGGATCTGCCGGAAGACCGGCACCCCCCTCGGGCTCGGCGTCACCGGGATCGCGGGACCCGACGGCGGCACGCCGGCCAAGCCCGTGGGGACCGTGTACGTCGCGCTGGCGACCGCCGACGGGGCGCGCGCCCGGCGCTTCAGCTTCGCGGGGGGGCGAGAGGCGATCAAATGGGAGTCGACCCAGGTCGCCCTGGACATCCTCCGTCGCCGCCTCCTCCAGCTCGAGGAGCGGTGGTGAGCGGGCGCATCCGCGCCTTCGTCGCGATCCTCCTGGACAGCGGGGTCCGTGAGGCGGTCGCAGCCGAACTCGAGCGACTGAGGCCGCTGGCCCGCTCCGTGTCCTGGGTGCCGACCCAGAACCTTCACCTCACGTTCAAGTTCCTGGGCGAGATCCAGGCGGAGGCGCTGGAGGCGGTCAAAGAGGCGCTGGTCGAGGGAGTGGCGGCCGCGGAGCCGTTCACCCTGACGTTCCACGGCCTCGGCGCCTTCCCGGGGCTGGCCCGGCCGCGCGTCATCTGGGTCGGCGTGGCTCGGGGCGGGCGGGAGTGCCAGGCACTTCAGGCTCAGGTGGACGCAGCGCTCAACCGTCGCGGGTTCCCGAAGGACGCGCGGGCCTACACGCCGCACTTGACGATCGGCCGCGTGCGCGATCCGCGGGGCCTGGTGGCGCTCCAGCAGGCCATTACGCAGAATGCGCAGAAGACCTTCGGCGATCAGCGCGTGAGCGCGATCTCCCTCATGCGGAGCGACCTCCACCCCAGCGGCGCCCGCTATACCGAGCTCTCGACGGCCTCTTTCCCGGGTCGCTGACGGTTGTTCCTCGTCACGACCGGAGCAGGCGCTCGGCCAGCTCCCGTCGGGCCCGGGCCAGCTCCTGGCGCATCTTGTCCGGCACCTGGGGGCGCTCGGTGCTGGCGAAAAGATTCGCTTCGACCTGGAGCGTCCCGGCCACCTTGTCCAGGCTCTGCGGGCTCAGATGGGATTCGATCCCGTAGTCCGGCAGGCGCAGATCGAAGCGGGCGCGGAGGTGAAGGAGGTCCCCGGGCAGACGGCGGGCGGTCCTCTCGCTGGCCCTGAGCCAGGTGAGGTCGCCCCGGATCGGGCAGGGGTTGGACGCCCCATGAAGCTCGACCGTTCCCATGGCCTCGAGGACGATCGTGGTACCGTTAGCCAGCCCCGTGGGCATTGCCGGGGAGAGGACCTTGTCCAGGCTGAACCGTATCGTCGGGAACTTCGCAGCATCAAGCCACCGGTCGCTTCTCAGGACCTCGTTCATCAGCGGGATGCCTGTGTCGAGGGAGTCCACGGGCACCGAGAGCCTGACGGATGGCTGCCGGAGAATATCGACGGTGTCGATCTCGACCTCCCCGGCGATGTTATTGGTGCGGACCAGGATCGTCTCCAATGGCGCCAGGGACAGGACCTGGATGCCATTGCGTCCCACCGGGTCGTCGATAAAAAACGTCGTTCGTGGCATGACGCACCCCTCCTTACCTGATGTTCGGGCCTCCGGCGAGTCGGGGCCGTGAAAAAGGGCAAACGGTGCGCCAAGCTTAAGCCGGGGGAACTGGAAGCGTCAAGCGTACGTAGCCCGGGTCGAGCAGTCTGGCCGCGTGTATCAGATTCGCGACATTGACAAGCTCTCGCGACCCGGACATCATGCCCGAGCCGATTGACTTTGCGCGGGTCTCACCCCTACAATGGCGTGACTTCAGATGGAAGCGCGCGTTTATCCTGATCCGTCGGGCCACCCTGGAAGACCGAGTCCCCCGCGTTTGAGGAGGCGAGCATGGCTGAAGTGAAGCACGATCGCCGGCAGGCGCTGGAGCTCGCCATCGCTCAGATCGAGAGGCAGTTCGGCAAGGGGGCCGTCATGCGCCTGGGCGCGCGAGGGGCGCTGGAGGAGGTGCCGGTAATCCCGACCGGCGCGCTCTCGCTGGACGTGGCCCTCGGCATCGGCGGGATCCCCCGGGGGCGCGTCACCGAGATCTTCGGGCCGGAGTCGTCGGGGAAGACTACGCTGGCGCTCCATATCATCGCCGAGGCCCAGCGCGCGGGCGGCGTGGCCGCCTTCATCGACGCCGAGCACGCCCTCGACCCGAACTACACGAAAAACCTCGGCGTCAACGCCGACGAGCTTTTGCTCTCTCAGCCCGACACGGGGGAGCAGGCCCTGGAGATCGCGGAGGCGCTCGTCCGCTCCAACGCGGTGGAAGTGGTCGTCGTGGATTCGGTCGCGGCCCTCGTCCCCCGCGCCGAGCTCGACGGCGAGATGGGGGACTCCCTCCCCGGGCTCCAGGCGCGCCTCATGTCCCAGGCGCTCCGGAAGCTCACCGCCGCGATCTCGCGGTCGGGGACCGCGGTGATCTTCATCAACCAGATCCGCGAGAAGATAGGGATAATGTTCGGCAACCCCGAGACCACGCCGGGCGGCCGCGCGCTGAAGTTCTCCGCCTCGGTGCGCCTGGACATCCGCCGCCAGGAGGCGATCAAGTCGGGGACCGAGTCGGTGGGGGCCCGGACCAAAGTCAAGGTCGTGAAGAACAAGCTTTCGCCGCCGTATCGCGAGGCCGAGTTCGACATGATCTACGGCGAGGGGATCTCGCGGGAGG
>JACQWB010000168.1 GCA_016209385.1 Candidatus Rokuibacteriota bacterium | reverse complement strand
GCTCGTCGGGAGCCCCTCGGCTCGAACTGCCATTCCTGGGGGAGGCCTCGGAGGGGGCCGTCGAGGCCCCCTCCGACTTTCCTCACCGGGCCGCCGCCACGCAGGCCACTCCCGCCAGCACGACGGCCGCGCCCGCCAGGCGTGGGCCGAGCCGACCCTCGCCCAGCCAGCGGGCGCCGATGATCGCCGACAACACGATCGACAGCTCGCGCGCCGCCACGACGTATCCGACCTTCGAGAGCCTGAACGCGAAGAGGACGAGGAGGTAGGAAGTGAGGTTCATCGTGGACGCGACCAGGATGGCCCGCCAGTTCGTCGCCCACTCGCGGCGCAGCGCCTCGCGTTTCGCCACGACCGCCGGGAGCAGGAGCAGGACAGAGCCGAACCCCAGGAGCCCAATGTACACGACGGGATGCAGGCGCGCGACGCCGGCCTTGTCCACCAGCGAGTAGGCCGCGATGGTGAGCCCGGTGACAAGCGCCCACCACTCGGGCCTCGCGCGGCGGGTGGCCTGCCTCACGGCACGGCCGAACCCGCCACGCTCGAACCACCACGTGCCAGCGCCCACTCCGGGGTGGAGGACCGCGGTGCCCAGCGCGCCCGGCGCGAGGTGGAGGCCGACGATGCCGAGCACGACCAGCGCGACGCCGGCCGCCCCGAGGGGCGACGGGCGCTCGTCGAAGAGGAACAGCGCCAGCACCGGCACCAGTGCCACCCCGAGCCCCCGGGCGATCGGGTAGACGAGCGAGAACTCCCCCGACCGGTACGCCCGCCCGAGGGCGTAGAAGTAGAAGGCGTGCAGGACGATGGTCGTGCTGACGAACGGCAGCGCCTGCGCGGGGAGCCCGTCCACCCAGAGCCACCAGAGCGCGAACGGCAGCAGCCAGAGTCCCGCCAGGGTGATCGATGACCAGAGAAACGCCAGCGGGTCGCGCCCCTGCTTGGCCAGCGCGTTCCACGCCGCGTGCAGGACCGCTGCGCCGACCACCAGCGCGAGGGCCGTTCCGGTCATCGATGCGAGGTCATCTCATCCGCTGGAGCATGACCTGGACGGGGACGGCCGAGTGGGGCAGTTTCCCTACCATCCGGTCACCCGTCACGGTGAACGGTGCAGGCGAGCAGGAGCGGGACGCGCCTCGTAGCACGACGCGCCGTGATCCGCCTACCCCACGATCTCGCTAACCTGGATCTGCGGCCGGATGTCCGTGTAGTTCGGCACGTCGGCCATGAACTCCGCGCCGTGGGCGCCGATGGCTTTCTGGAAGTCGGCGATAGAGTTGAAGTAGAGGTGGCCGATGCAGACATAGGGCGCGGGCGCTCCCGGCGCCCCACCTGCCAGCCCCTTGTCGATCTCGAGGCGGACGAGCCCCAGGTTTGCGAGGCGCGACTTCACCATCGCCATGTGCTTCTTCGCGTAGTAGTCGTGGTCGAACCGGGCGCCTTCCTTGCTCGGATAGAGAACGGATACGCGGATCATTGGGCCCCCCCCTTGGCAACGGCTCTGTGGTCGTGGAGCATCATGAGGGTAAGTCCCGCGCTCCGGCGAAGTCAAGGCCGGTGAGGTCCTCGCCGTCAGCGCGGGGACGGCGTGGGGGCGCGGGGCTCCCAGAGCAGCGCCGACTTTGCGAGGGAGCGCGGGTCGCGCGCCGGCCAGCGGCCCGCCTCGACGAGGTCGAGGAAGTCCTGGAGCGTCCGGTTGAAGAGGTCGGGCTCCTCCAGGTTCGCCGTGTGCCCGGTCTTTGGGACGACCCAGAGCCCGGCCGTCGGGATCGCGCGCTTGAGGAACAGGTTCGGCTCGAGGCACGGCTCGTCCTCATCACCGGTCACGATCAGGGTCGGAATCGTCAGCTTCCGGAGCTGAGCCTCGAGCTCCCACACCGACGGCCGGAGCTTCTGCACCCCCCGCATGGTCAGCGCCGAGCCCTTGGCCGAGTGCTCGGCCAGCATTCGCGCGAACTCGGCCCAGCCCCGCGGGTCCTTCGCCTGGAACTGGACCCGGTAGGGGCCCAGCGCGTAGGTCTCCCCGACCGCGGCCATCCCCAGCGTTTCCAACCGCTGCGCCAGCGCTTCGGCATCCGCCTGGAACTGCTGCCGCTGTTCGGCCACCGAGCCGTAGCCGCACCCCGCGACCACGAGCGAGCGCGCCATCTCAGGGTGCCGGAGGCCGAAGTGGAGGGTCGCGAACCCTCCCATGGACAGCCCGACTACGTGGGCCTGCGCGATCTTCAGGTGGCCGAGCACGTGAGCGATGTCATCGGCTGCGATCGCCTGAGAGTAAGCGGCCGGGTCTTCGGGCACATCCGACGGCGGATACCCGCGCGCGTTGAACGTGATACAGCGATAGCGGCGCGAGAAGAACCGGACCTGCGGCTCCCAGCTCCGGTAGTCCCCGGCGAACTCGTGGACGAAGATGACCGGCAGGTCGCTCCCGGTCTCCTCGTAGTAGAGCCTCACCCCGTCGGCGGTCGCGTATGGCATCGTCCTCTCCCCCGGGCCCGGAGGAAGTCAGCGGTGGCCAGACAGAATACTCACCGGGCCGCGCGAGCATGCTATAACGGCGGCGTACCGCGTTCAATCGAAACCCGGTGCGGGTCCGGCCCACGAGGAGGCTGAACGATAGCGCGCCACGCTTCGCGGTGGGAGGAGATGCTGGAGCAGGCCAGGCCTGGAGCGCGAGAGGTCGCGCTGGTATCGGGGCGACCGGCGCGGCCTAGGGGAGTGAAGGGCTCGGTGCTCGACGCCGTGCTGGAGTCGGCAGCCTGCGGGCGCTGGGTGGAGGTGGACCGGGGTTGAACGGCCGCCGGTCCACAAGGAACGTGTCGGAGTAATACCCTTGGAGCGCGGGCTTCGCCCGCGCAATCAACTCGGGCCTCGCCTCGTGGCTCTTACTTACTCGGGTCTCGCCTCGCCGCTGGCGCAGGCGATGAAGCTGCCGGCGCCGAAGCGCATCGGCTCGAACTGCCACGCCTGCGGCTCGTCGGCAGCCCCTCGGCTCGAACCACCATTCCTGGGGGAGGCTTCGGAGGGGGCCCGGGTACCCACGCCGAAGGCGTGGGTGTCCCCCTCCGACCTCCTAGCTACCGGTTGAGCTCGTCGGCAGCGGAAATCAGGGCCGTCTGGCCGGGCGCCAGGGTGGCCGTCACCGGAGTCCCGACCACGGTTCCATCGGCCCGTCGGAACGTCACCCGCAGCGTCATGTTCTCGCCGGTCCCCGTGGTGCCGTTCGTCAGGATCAGCAGCGTGTCCAGATCCTTCCTGACGACGCGCCGGGAGCCGCGCTTACCGCGGTCGCGATCGTCGTCGTCCTCCTCGACTTCCGCCTGCATCACAAAGAGGGGAACCGTCACGCGCGTGTCGCTGGCGGCGAGCTTCGGCAGCGGGTAGGTGGCGGTCTTCTCGAGTCCGGGGTTGGTCAGGAGCGCGAGCCCGACAAGCCCGGACGGGTCGCCGGCCGTGACCTCGATCAGGATGCTGCCGATCTCGGCGTGCTGCCGGAGCGAGCGCGCCTCGGCGATGCTGCCCACCACCAACCCAACGACGAGGGCCACCATGCCTGCACGCAAATACATCTGTCGTCTGGTCATCTCGTCATGCCTCTTTGCATGTGCCCAGGCGGTCAGAGGAGGAGTCGGCCCAGGAGCTTGGCGCACCCGGCCAGCAGCGTGAAGACTACCAGGGCCAGTTCCTCGCTCCAGATCGCCAGGATGAGTAAACTGCAGAGCAGCCCGAAGCAGCAGAGGTAGAACCGGACCTCGGTCGGATCGGTCCAGACCCCCGGGTCGAGGGCCCACCGGAGCTTCTTCGCGAGGTAGAGAGGAGAGTAGAGAAGGTAGAGCGCGACGAAGAGCGCGGAGAAGGCCAGCACACCCCCGAGCGCTGCCCCGACCAGCCATCCCGCCCAGAGGACGACGGTCTCGAGCCGCTCGTCCGGGATCGCCAGGTGGATGCTCTCCCGCCGGTAGTAGATCGTCACGATGGCGATAGCGTAGAAGGGCAGCACGATCTCCAGCCAGGGCACGTTCGACGTGGACGCGCGCTGCGTCATCGTCGGTCCTCCCGCTTCTCCTCTGCTCGCGGCCTACTTCCCATTCGTTAGCTTCAGGCCGAGGGCCTGCAAGGCGCTATCCGGTAAATCCTTGAATCGGCGAAGGGAAAACCCCTGCTCTGCCCTTCCGTCTCGGCTCGTCCATGGTGTTCCCCCTTCTGTTTCGGGGGAGGAAGCGACAGCACGCGCGATGGCGAGCACGGACTGCTGGAGCGTGGGCAGTGGAACTCGAGAGCAGGTGGACGAGTTCGTGAAACAGCGTCGGGACTCTCTCGGGGCATGCAGACCTCCTTCACGGAGGATCCCTCATTCCCGAGGAGCGTGTGGCTGACGCCCTTCCTTCGGCAGCCCGGCTGTCAGGGCAATCGCCTGACCCGCGGCTTTGCGCCCCCGCCTCACGACGGGTTTGCCGTTATCGGGAAAGGATCTCCGCGCTAGATTCTTACGAATCCATTTAACGCAACCGACGTGCCAGGGTGCGGCGCGCACGCGAAGCGCCGGTGGCCCCGACGCGCCAAGCCGTCACATCAAGAACTTAGCGAGCGCTAGCGAGGGCCTGGTTGTGAGGACGACGGCAGGGGTCAGAGCGAAAGGGTCCTTCCTGCGGGCCAAAATGTCACGAGACTGCCGAAACGCGTCAGCGGATCGGGAGGTCAGACGAACGAGAGCCGCGCCCCGAGCGTCTTCGCCTCATCGAGCGAGCGCTTCTTCCCCGAGGTCGTCGTGAGAGTCGCCGCGTAGGGGGAGGACCCGCGCGTGCTGATCCACCGAGCGACCGGGCTCCCGGGTCCCCTCGGCGCGACGAAATCGAACACGTGCGGCCCGATCACGAAGCGCTCGCCCGCCGCGTCCACCTCCGCGCGCTCGACCTCGCGACCGTCGGCCCGAAGAATGGCGGCATACCACCCGCGGACAGTGGCCACGTTGTCCACGGCGACCGTCACCGTACCGATCCCGGTCACGCGGTTGGGGTGCACGCTTTCCCGGGGAACGCGCTCCTCCCGCGGCGTCTCGTCCTCGATCAGAAAGGGCGCGACTCCCCGGTGCGGACCGTGGGGAATGGACAGGACCCAGCTCAGCTTGTAGCCGTCGGGGCGGACGCGCGTCAACGGCTTCGGATCCTCGATGTTCGCGCCGGCCTGGCGGAACGCCGCCGTATCGCCCCGGAGGTCGTCGGTCCGCATGCAGAAGTCGACCAGGCCACCGCCCTTCTGGAGCGGCGCCCACCAGCGGTGCTCGGCGTTGGCCTCGTAGAAGGCGATGAGCTCGAGGTAGGAGCCGTCGGCGAACGCGATCAGCGCGTTGTGGGTGCCGATGGGATGGCGGCCGCCCGGCACCACGGTAAACCCGAGCGAGGCGTAGCTCCTGACCGCCGCCTCGAGGTCAGGCACGACGACGACGATGTGGTCGATCCCCAGCAGCATGGACCTAAATAACGCCCCACGATTTGGAGTGGTCGTGCGCAGGGGATGCCCTGCCGAGCGAATCCGACGAGCCGTAGCGGGCGGCGAAGCGCAGGTCACCGAAGCGCTCTGAGCGGCCCAACGGCGTTGGGCCGCGAAGACTACCCCCCGCCTCGGGGGGATGGGGGGGCCAGCGGAGGCGGCCGAGCGAGCCAGGGCCGTCGAGGCGAGGAGGCCTGAAGCGAGGCAGGGCGCCCCGGCGCACGGCTGGCGCGGACTCGTGATTACTCCAAATCATGACGGCCTATTTAGAACGCGGGCGCGACCTCGGTCAGGAACCGCTTGAGCTGCCCGCGCTGGTCCCACGAGGTCATCCGAAGGGCGATGTGCCCGAGCCCCGCGTCGAAGTAGGCGCGGAGCTGCTCGACGCACTGCCTGGCGCTGCCGGCAACCGTCCAGCCCTCGACAAACGCGGCGCTGAAGTTGGCCGAATAGTACCGGTCCAGGAACGTCTTGCTCTCCTCCAGCGCCGCCTGCCGGTCGTCGTTGATATTGATGTTGTGGTAGAGCGCGCTACCGAGGCGGGCGGGGTCGCGCCCCTCCTCACGCGCCATGGCCGTGATGCGCGCCCACTGCGCGCGGAACTGCGCCGGGGTGACCTTGTTCGTCATCCAGCCGTCCGCATAGCGGGCGACGCGCCTGAAGTTTCGCTCGACGACGGCCTCGGGGGCGCTGGCCCCGCCTTTCCACGTGAGCCCCGTGGGGTTACTCGCAATCCAGATCGGGCAGGGGTTCTGGACCGGCGGCGGCTCGAGGGTCACCCCATCGAACTGGTAGAAGCGCCCCGCGTGGGAGACGTTCTTCCCGTGAAAGAGCTTGCGGAGGATGGCGATCCCTTCCTCGAGCCGCGCGATCCGCTCGCTGGACCGGACCGCCATGACCGCGTGCTCGAGCGCCTGCGCCCGGCTCTGCTCGTCGGGCCCGCCGAGGCAGACGGCCAGCAGCGTGCGGCCGTTGGAGACGACATCGAGGCTGGCCCACTGGTGGGCGAAGAGGACCGGGTGGCGGTGGACGAACGTGGCCAGGCATGCGACCCCCAGCCGGACCCGACGCGTCGCGCCCGCCAGCGCCCCGAGCAGCGTGACCGACTCGAGCCGCGGCTTGGCGAGGAGGCTGTCCCCCACCCAGACGGTGTCGAAGGCGCGGGATGCCTCGGCCTCCTGGGCGAGCTCGATCAGCTCGCCGGCTCCGACGATCCCGATGATGACGCCGCGGTTGGCTAGGGTGAGTCCGAACGAGGCCACGTCGCGCTCCCCCGGGTCACATGATCCGCTGGGGCTGGCCGCTCCACGTGACGACCGCGTTGACCTTCCAGGCGTCGTCCTCCCACACCATCTCGTACAGGGCCTCGACGCTGTTGCCGTTCGCCCCCTGGACCCGGACGTGGACGTAGGCGTTGCCGTTGGACGCCAGCTCGGCGCGCGCGACGGAGGCGAGCGTCGAGCGCGCGATCTCCGGATAGCCGTCGGTGACCATGCGCTCGAACTCGCGGCGGTCGAACCGCTCTTTGATCGCCGCCGCCGCGAACGTGTACGCCGCGTCGAAGTCCCCCCGGCGGAAGGCCTCGAGCTGCTTGACCACAGACTCGGCCGCCGCCCCGGCGTCCGTCCCGGGCTGGGCGGACGCGACCGGGCTGGCCAGAAGCATCACGAGCAGAAGGAGGCGTCGCATCGATCCAGGCCGAGCGCCATTCATCTCACACTCTCGCGCCCGAGTTTGTCAAGCGACTCGCGATCCCCTCCCGCTAGAACACTTTCCGGCTGTCGAGGAGAAGCGTCACGGGACCCTCGTTGACCAGCGAGACCTCCATCCGCGCGCCGAACTCTCCCGTCTCGACCCGCAGCCCCCGCTCGGCAAGGACTTGACAGACGCGCTCGACCAGGCCACGCGCCGCGTCCGGGGGCATCGCGCCATCGAAGGACGGGCGCCGGCCCTTCCGGCAGTCGCCGTGGAGCGTGAACTGGCTCACCACCAGGACCGCGCCGCCGACCTCCTCCACGGAGCGGTTCAGCTTCGCAGTATCGTCCTCGAAGATCCGGAGCTCGGCCACCTTCCGGGCGATGTAGTCGGCGTCGGCCTCGGTATCCCTCGCGCCAGCGCCGACCAGCACCAGGAGCCCCGGGCCGATCGCCGCCACCATGCGCCCGCTCACCACGACCCGGGCTTCGCTCACCCGTTGCACCACCGCGCGCATCCGTCTCCTCTCCGGGCAGACTTTACCCGGCGGCGGCATGCTCCCACAACCTCGGATTCGCCGGGGGTGGCAGACCGTCACGCGTTCTCTGGCGGGAGCGACCTACAATGGTGGCATGACCGAGTTTCTCACGCTCGACGGTAGCTCCGGCGAGGGCGGCGGCCAGATCCTCCGCACCGCGCTTGCCCTGGCGGTCGCCCTCGGCCGACCCGTGAAGCTGGCCCGCATCCGGGCGCGCCGACCCAAGCCCGGGCTCCAGCCCCAGCACCTCACCGTCGTCCGCGCCCTCGCGGCGCTGAGCGATGCCACGGTGGTGGGGGACACACTCAACTCGACAGAGCTGACCTTCGTCCCGCAGGCGCTCCGCGGAGGCGCCTACCGCTTCGACGTGGGCGCCGTGAAGGAGAGCGCGGGCTCGGTCTCGCTCCTGTTTCAGGCGCTCCTCCTGCCTCTCGCGTTGGCGCAGGCCCCATCCCGGCTCACGCTCCTCGGCGGAACTCACGTACCGTGGAGTCCCCCCGTCCACTACCTCACCGACGTCTTCCTCCCCGCCCTCGCCGAGATCGGCGTGGAAGCCCACCTCGTGCTCAGGCGCTGGGGCTGGTATCCGGCCGGAGGCGGCGTGGTGGAGGCGACGATTCAGCCGACGCGCGGTCTTCGGGGCGTAGTCTTCGGGCGCCCGGAGGCTCCCGTTGAGATCTCCGGCCTCTCCGCGGTCTCCCGCCTCCCGCGCTCGATCGCCGAGCGCCAGCGCCGCCGCGCCCTCGAGCGGCTCGCCGCTACGGGGCTCAACGCCAGCATCGCGCTCGAAGAGGACACCTCAGCCCGCGGTCCCGGGACCGTGCTCTTTCTCACCAGCCGAGGCCGCGCTGGGTTCTCGGCCCTCGGACGCCGGGGCGTCCCCGCCGAGCGCGTGGCTGACGAGGCGGTCGATCAGCTCCTCGCGTACATCGCGACCGGCGCCCCGGTGGACGACCACCTGGCGGATCAGCTCGTGGCCTTCCTGGCCCTCGCGCGCGGCGAGTCGGCGTTCTCCTGCCCGACGCTGCCGCCGCACCTCCGGACCGTGGTCGAGGTCGTCGGGCGGCTGCTTCAGGTCAGGATCAGGCTCGAAGAAGGACCGCCGGCGAGGGTGTGGATCAGCCCGGAGGTGCAGACGGACGCGGCGCCGCGCGCCTGAGGGCTACCGCGCCTGGGACAGCATCCTGGCGGTACTCGTGATCTGGGCCGCGTGCTCCTCGGCGTGGTCGGCCAGGCGTCGGGCGAGAAACTCGACGGACATGGCGCTAGCAGTGATCTCCTGATGCTCGGGGCTCACGCGACGTCGCTCAGAAGCCAACTGGTGGGCAGGGCCAGAATTGAACTGGCGACACCAGGATTTTCAGTCCTGTGCTCTACCGACTGAGCTACCTGCCCACCAGGCTCGCTTACGTTACCAGACCGGTCCGGCCTTGTCCAGGCGAGGACCGGCCCTCGAGCCGCGCGGTCATTCCGCGGGCAGCGCTCCGGGCGGGAAATCGGACTCGAAGACGATCTCGTCGGTGTCGTTGATCTTGAAGGCCTCGTAGAGGACGAAGGAGATGTCGTGCTCCACCAGGAACCGGGTCAGCTTGGCCACGGCCACCGGGTGAGCGTCGACGTGGAAGGAGAGCGCGAGGTCGTCGAGGTCGTCGTAGGCCAGGAAGGCCCAGTTGCCCACCGCGAGCGCCTCGAGCTGCTCGTGAAAAGAGACGCCGCCCCGGAACTCGTCAGAGTCCTTGGAGAGCTCGTAGAGCTGGCGGAGCCGGGCGATCTTCTCCTCGGCGCTCAGCGCCACTGCCTTACATCCCCTTGAACCAGCCGTCGGCGACCATCGCGTCGAACGCCCGCGCGTAGCCCTGCACGGTGAGCGACAGGTCTTCCTCGGTGTGCACCGCCGAGACCCAGCCGTGGAACATCGAGCAGTCGACGCCGTTGTTCAGGAGCGCGCAGCGGAGCACCCGGTAGAGGTCGGCCCGACGCGGCTGGTCGAAGCCGGCGAGCCCGGGGCGCCCGTCGAAGGAGACGTGATAGATGGACACTTCGCCAAAGACCGCCCCCGGCGCTCCGGCGCGCTTCATCGCCTCCGAAAGCGCCGACCTGAGCTCCTCGCCGAGCTTGCTGGCGCGCGCCTGGAGGCTCCCGTCGGAGACGGCCTCGAGGGTGGTGATGCCGGCCACGGCCGAGAGCGGGTTGGCGTTGAAGGTTCCCTGCTGGGCCACCCGCTCGCTACGGTCCCAGCCGGGATCGCCGCGGTGGGCCAGGAGCTGCATGATCTCGCGCTTCCCCGCCACCGCGCCGCCGGGTAGGCCGCCGGCCACGATCTTCGCGAGCGTCGTGAGGTCAGGCGTCACGCCGAAGTAGGCCTGGGCGCCCCCCGGCGCGTAGCGGAAGCCGGTGATCACCTCGTCGAAGATCAGGACTACGCTGTGCCGGCTCGTCAGGGCGCGCAGCTCCTGGAGGAAGCCCGACACGAATGGGACCGTCCCGGCCTGGCCGCCGCCGGGCTCCAGGATCACCGCGGCCACGTCGCCGCGCTCGAGGAGCCCCTCGACCGCCTTCACGTCGTTGGGCGGGCAGAGGAGCACCTGGTCCAGGGTGGCTTCGGGGATCCCCGCCGAGAACGGCACCTCGTAGGGCGGATGGACGCCGGCCGCGACGCCGTCGTGCCAGCCGTGGAAGTGGCCGGTGAACTTGACGACCTTGGGCCGCCCGGTGTGGGCGCGCGCGAGACGCAGCGCCAGGTGGGTGGCCTCGGTTCCCGACATCGTGAAGCGCACCAGCTCGGCCGACGGCACGAGCCGCGCGACCCACTCGGCCCAGCGTACCTCCAGCTCGTGGCAGGCGCCCAGATGGGTCCCGCGCGCCGCCTGCTCCTGGAGCGCCGCGACGACCGCCGGGTGGCAGTGACCCAGGAGGAGGGCTCCGTGCCCCATCCAGTAGTCCACGTACTCGTGGCCGTCCACGTCCCACTTGCGCGGGCCCGCGGCGTGCTCGACGTAGATGGGGAACGGCGTGAGATGGCGGCTGTCGTGGGTGACGCCACCGGGGATCGCCCGGCGCGAGCGCTCCCAGAGAGCGAGGGAGCGGGCGTGCCGGGCGCGGTAGGTCTCGAGGACCCTGGAGGGTTCGGGACGAGGCATCATGTTCGCTTGCCTCCTCGCGACGCTTCGGACTCGATCACAGTTCGCAGCAGCTCCACGAAGGCGGCATGGGCCTCCACCGGGAGGCCATCCACCGTTGCCTCCCGCCGTCGCGTCAGGCCATCCACGCCTCCGGCCTCCGCGCACGCGGCGATCAGGCGCGCTTCCTCTTCGGGCGTATGGAGGAGCGGGCGTCGGGCCAGGAGAGCCAGGTGAGCGGTGACGCCGTAGGCGCCCCAGTTGGACGTCCCCGCCACGACCAGATGATCCACGCTCACCACGGAGGCGATGCGCCGGGAGAGGGGACCCCGGCGCACGAGACGCGCCCGGACATTTCCCATGCCGACCTCGTTGCCGCCGTCGCCGATGCCGACGGTCGTGATGCGGCGCCTGGGCAGGACGAAGAGCGCGTCGACGGGCGGATTCCACGCCGCGACCGATTCGCCGCGCGCGCTCCGGTAGTCGCCGTCGCTGGCCCGACCCGGTCGCTCCACCGCCACCAGGTGGGTCGGCGCCAGCTCGCGGAGCAGCCGCCGCGCTGCCGCGTCGGGGGGTTCGCCCTTCGGAAAGGCGACGACGTCCACAGGCTCGCCCAGCGCCTTGAGCGTCGCCTCCAGGAGCGGGAGCGTCGCCGCATCGCTCAGGTAGGTGACGCGTTTGCCTAGCAGCCGCAGGGCCCGCCCGAGCACCGTGGTGCCCGGTGGCCCGTCGGTCTCG
This sequence comes from Candidatus Rokuibacteriota bacterium, assembly GCA_016209385.1. NCBI lineage: Bacteria > Candidatus Rokuibacteriota > Candidatus Rokuibacteriota bacterium. Next base: position 391 of record JACQWB010000168.1, on the reverse strand, counting down.
GCGAGGCCGGGCCCGACGGCAAAGCCCGTGACCAGGAGGACACGCCGGCCCCGCGCGAGCGATGCGGCGGCGCGCCGCGCGCCCCCGGGAACGAAGAACGCGCCGATCCCGCGGCCGCTCGGATCAAGAGCCAGGAGGTGGTCAACGGAATCGAACGTCTGAGGCAATCGGATCGCTCCTTATCTAGATCGGAGGGGGACACCCACGCCTTCGGCGTGGGTACCCGGGCCCCCTCCGAAACCTCCCCCAGGAGAGGTTGCGCCGGCAAAGCCGGCGCTCGAACGCAGATCTACTCGGGCCTCGCCTCGTGGCGGGCCTGCCACACGGCATGGCCGACGTCCCTCGGCTCGAACTACTGTCGAGCATTGACCCTACCACCGTTCCCCGGGGC
>JACQWB010000167.1 GCA_016209385.1 Candidatus Rokuibacteriota bacterium | reverse complement strand
TCGCGCATCCTGGCGACCCAGGCCGTGGGGATGCCCCCGGCGTCCCGGGTGTAGAAGGCCGGCACGACCTCGTGCTCCAGCAGGGTAAACAGCGCCTCCGCCTCCGCCGCGTCCCAGGCGGGGTCGTCGCCGTGCTCCTGCCCGTCGCCCAGGGCCCAGCCCACCTCGGGCGCGTACGCCTCGGCCCACCTCCCATCCAGCTCCGAGAGGTTCAGGCCGCCGTTGACCAGCACCTTCATGCCGCTCGTTCCGCTGGCTTCCCAGGGCCGGCGCGGCGTGTTGATCCAGAGGTCCACGCCCTGGACGAGGTGCTCGGCCAGGAGCAGGTCGTAGTCGGGGATGAAGACCACGCGCCGGCGCGCCTCGGGGCGGCGGAGAAACTGGAACCACTCCCTGATCATCGCCTGTCCGGCCCCATCGGCGGGGTGCGCCTTCCCGGCGATGATGAGCTGCACCGGCCGCTGGGGGTCCTTCAGGATGCGCAGCAGCCGCTCCCGGTCGTGCAACAGCATGTTCGGCCGTTTGTAGGTCGCGAAGCGCCGGGCGAAACCCAGGGTGAGCGCGTCGGGGTCGAGACCCTCGCGCGCGCGCGCCATCTCCTCCTCGCGCGCGCCCGTCGCCGCAAGCTGCTGGGCCAGCCGCTCGCGGGCGTATTCGATCAGGGCCTTGCGGGCGGTCCCGCGCAGGGCCCACAGGTCCGCGTCGGGCACGCAACAGAAGTCGCGCTCGATGGTGTCCAATGTCCCGCGCCAGCGGTCGCCGCCGCAGGCCCGCGTCCAGAGCGCGTCGGCCTCGGCGGAGTCCCACGTGGGGACGTGCACCCCGTTGGTGACGTGGCCCACCGGAACCTCCGCGTCGGGCCAGCGAGGGAAGAAGCCCCGGAACAGCCGACGGCTCACCTGGCCGTGCAGGCGGCTCACCCCGTTGACCGCGCCGCTTCCTCGGAGGGCGAGGTAGGCCATGTTGAACGGCTCGTCCGGGTTTTCGGGGTCCTCCCGGCCGAGCGCCAGGAGGTCGTGGAGACCGATGCCCAGGCCCCGCTCGGCGTACCGCCGGAGGTACTGGTCGATGAGGGCCGGTGGGAAGCGATCAAAGCCCGCGGGCACCGGGGTGTGCGTGGTGAAGAGGTTGCCGGCACGTGTGACCGCCAGGGCCACGTCGAAAGGCTGGCCGCTTTCCTCCATGAAGGTCCGGGCGCGATCGAGCACCGCAAAGGCCGCGTGCCCCTCGTTGAGGTGGCAGACCTCGGGCTGGAGGCCGAGGGCCCGCAGCAGCCGCCACCCGCCGATCCCCAGCACGAGCTCCTGCCGGAGGCGCAGCTCCGCGCCGCCGCCGTACAGCTCGCTGGTGACGCGGCCCGGATGGCCGGCGGGTTTGCCGGGTCGTTGCTATCGAGCAGGTAGAGCCGGAGCCGCCCCACCTGCACCTGCCAGGCCCGGAGCCACGTCTTGTAGCCCGGGAGCGAGAACACGAGGCGGAGCCACTCGCCGCTCGCGTCCCGGACCGGGCTGATGGGGAGCTGCCCGGGCGCGTTGTACGGGTAGAGCGCCTCCTGGCTGCCGTCCGCCGTGATGGCCTGGCGGAAATACCCCTGCTGGTACAGGAGCCCGACGCCGATCACCGGGACGCCCAGGTCGCTCCCCGCTTTGAGCTGGTCGCCGGCCACGTTGCCGAGGCCGCCGCTATAAATGGGGAGGGCCTCGCTGAGGCCGAACTCCATGCTGAAATAGGCGACCCCGCTGAGGGGCGCCTGGGGGTGGCGGCCCGGGAACCAGGCCGCGGAGTCCAGATACTCGCGCCGGAGGCGAAGGAGCGTCTCGACCCGACTCCGGTACTCCGGCCGGGCCAGGACCTCCTGGAGCTTGGTCCGCGACACCGTCTGCAGCACCACCCAGGGGTTGTGCGTGAGGGCCCAGAGCTCCGGGTCGAGCTGGGCCCAGAGCTCGTCGGCGCTGTGGTTCCACGACCAGCGCAGGTCCAGCGCAAGCTCCGTGAGGGACTCGAGGTTGATGGCCGGTGGTGACGATGGGATCGGTCTCGTGTTAGCCATGCGTGATCTCCTGGCGGCGCATCGAGGGTCCGGCGTGCCGCTCAGCGGCCGCCACCCGCCTCGAAGGCCTTCTGAATGATGGCGCTAGCCTCTTCCTGGATGCTGCGGAGGTGGTCCCGGCCCTTGAAGCTCTCCGCATAGAGCTTGTAGACCGCCTCGGTACCCGAGGGACGCGCGGCGAACCAGCCGTGCTCGGCGACGACCTTGATGCCCCCGATGGGCCGCCCGTCGCCGGGGGCCGTCGTGAGGATGGCCGTGACCGGCTCTCCGGCCAGCTCGGCGAGCCGGAGATCCGTGGGCGATAGGCGCTGCAAGGCGGCTTTTTGCTCCGGCGTGGCCTCGGCATCGATGCGCTCGTACACCGGCTCGCCGAGCGCGCGCGTGAGCTCCTGGTACTGCTCGCCAGGATCGCGGCCTGTCCGCGCGGTCATCTCCGCCGCCAGGAGGCCCATGATGAGGCCGTCCTTGTCGGTGGTCCACACGGTCCCGTCGAGCCGCAGAAAGGAGGCTCCCGCGCTCTCCTCGCCCGCGAAGCCAAGCGAGCCGTCGGACAGTCCGTCGACGAAGTACTTGAACCCCACCGGCACCTCCACGAGCCGCCGGCCGAGCCGGGCCGCCACGCGGTCGATGATGCCGCTGCTGACGACGGTCTTGCCCACCTCGGCCGTCTGCTTCCAGGCCGGCCGATGACGGAACAGATAGTCGACGGACACGGCCAGGAAGTGGTTGGGCTCAAGGAGTCCGCCGCCCCGGCTCACGATCCCGTGGCGGTCGGCATCGGGGTCGTTGGCGAAGGCCAGGTCGAAGCCATCGCGAAGCCCGATCAGCCCGGCCATGGCGTAGGGCGAGGACGGATCCATCCGGATGGCCCCGTCCCAGTCCACGGTCATGAAGCGGAAGGTCGGGTCGATCTCGTGGTTCACCACTTGGAGGCGGAACCCGTGCCGTTCGCCGATGGCCTCCCAGTACCCCACGCTGGCCCCCCCGAGCGGGTCGACGCCGATGGCGAGGGATGTCCCTCGGAGCACCGCCACGTCGATCACCGCGCCGAGGTCCTCCACGTAGGAGGTCACGTAGTCGAAGCGGTGGACGGCGGCCGCCCGCCGGGCCCGCTGGTAAGGGATGCGGGCCACGCCCCGCAGCCCGTCGGCGAGGTGGGCGTTGGCCTCGCGCTCGATCCAGGCGGTGACCCCGGTGTCGGCCGGGCCGCCCGACGGGGGGTTGTACTTGAACCCGCCGTACTCCGGCGGGTTATGCGAGGGCGTGATGACGATGCCGTCGGCGAGGGCCGTGGTCCGGCCGCGGTTGTGGGCGAGGATGGCACGGGAGATCACGGGGGTCGGGGTGACGCGGTCGTGGATGTCGACCATCACCTCGACGCCGTTGGCCGCCAGCACCTCCAGGGCGCTCACCCGGGCCGGCTCGGACAGGGCATGGGTGTCCCAGCCCAGGAAGAGCGGCCCGTCGATCTGGTGCGCCTCGCGGTAGCGACAGATCGCCTGGGTGACGGCCAGGATGTGTCCCTCGTTGAACCCCACCTGGAACGCGGAGCCTCGGTGTCCCGAGGTGCCGAACACCACGCGCTGCTCCGGAACGGAAGGGTCCGGCCGCTCGGTGTAGTACGCCGTCACCAGCTTCGCGACGTCCACCAGGAGCTCCGGCGGGGCCGGCTTGCCGGCCAGCGGGTGAACCTGACGCGCCCTCATGCCTGGTTCCACGCCCAGTCGCGGATCTCCGGCAGGTCCTCGCCGACCCCCTGGATGTACTCCCGGTGCTCGATCAGCTTGTCCCGGATCGCCTGTTTGGCATACGCGGCGACCGCCCCAAGCTTCGGCACCCTGTCGATGACGTCGGCAACGAGGTGGAAGCGATCCAGGTCGTTGCGGACGACCATATCGAAGGGCGTCGTCGTCGTGCCCTCCTCCTTGTAGCCCCGGACGTGGAGATTCTTGTGGTTGGTCCGCCGATACGTGAGCCGATGGATCAGCCAGGGGTAGCCGTGGAAGGCGAAGATGATGGGCTTGTCGGTCGTGAAGAGCGTGTCGAACTCCTTGTCGGGCAGGCCGTGGGGATGCTCGCTCTGCGGCTGGAGCTTCATCAAGTTGACCACGTTGATGACCCGGATCTTCAGGTCGGGGGCGTGCCGCCTCAGCAGGTCCACGGCCGCCAGGGTTTCCAGGGTCGGAACGTCGCCCGCGCACGCCATCACGACGTCCGGTTCCGCCCCCCGGTCGTTGCTCGCCCACTCCCAGATGCCGATGCCGGCCGTGCAATGCCTGATCGCGGCCTCCATGTCGAGGTACTGCAACGCCGGTTGCTTCCCCGCCACGATGACGTTGACGTAGTTGCGACTCCGCAAACAGTGGTCCGTCACGGAGAGCAGCGTGTTCGCGTCGGGGGGCAGGTACACCCGGATGACATCGGCCTTCTTGTTGACCACGTGATCGATGAACCCCGGGTCTTGGTGGGAGAACCCGTTGTGGTCCTGGCGCCAGACGTGGGACGTCAACAGGTAGTTCAGGGAGGCGATGGGCGCCCGCCACGGGATCTGGCGGGTCACCTTGAGCCACTTGGCGTGCTGATTGAACATCGAGTCCACGATGTGGATGAACGCCTCGTAGCACGAAAAGAACCCGTGGCGGCCGGTGAGGAGATAGCCCTCCAGCCAGCCCTGGCACGTGTGCTCGCTCAGGATCTCCATCACCCGGCCGTCCGGGGCCAGGTGGTCGTCCTCGGGGATCCGCTCGCCGACCCAGGTCCGATCGGTAACCTCGAAGAGGGCCGAGAGCCTGTTCGAGGCCGTCTCGTCCGGGCCGAACACCCGGAAGTTCTTCCTGTCCTGGTTGAGCCGCATGACGTCACGCAGGAAGCCCCCGACGGCGCGCGTCGCCTCGGCGATCACGGCCCCGGGCGTGGGCACCTCAACGGCGTACTCTCGGAAGTCCGGCATCCGGAGCTCCTTGAGCAGCACGCCGCCGTTGCCGTGCGGGTTGGCGCCCATGCGGCGCCGGCCCGTCGGCGCCAGCGCGGCGAGGTGGGGCCTGAGCGCCCCCCGCTCGTCGAAGAGCTCCTCCGGGCGATAGCTCCGCAGCCAGGCCTCGAGGAGGCGGAGATGCTCGGGCTTCCCGGCCAGATCGCCGAGCGGCACTTGGTGCGAGCGCCACGATCCCTCGGTCTTGAGACCGTCGACCTCCTTCGGGCCCGTCCACCCCTTGGGGGTCCGGAGGATGATCATCGGCCACCGAGGCCGCGTGGGCCCCTGCTTCGTACGGGCCCCGTGCTGGAGGGTCCGGATCTCGGCGATCACGGTGTCGAGGGTGGCGGCCATCTGCTGGTGCATGACGGCCGGCTCGGACCCCTCAACCACGTAGGGCTGGTACCCGTATCCGACAAAGAGGCTCTCCAGCTCCTCGGGAGGGATCCGGGCGAGCACCGTCGGGTTGGCGATCTTGTAGCCGTTCAGGTGCAGGATGGGCAGGACCGCGCCGTCTTGGAGCGGGTTGAGGAACTTGTTGGAGTGCCAGGCTGTCGCCAGCGGGCCCGTCTCCGCCTCCCCATCCCCCACCACGCAGGCCACGGTGAGGTCGGGGTTGTCGAAGGCCGCGCCGTAGGCGTGGGAGAGGGCGTACCCCAGCTCGCCCCCTTCGTGGATCGACCCCGGCGTCTCCGGGGCGACGTGGCTCGGGATCCCCCCGGGGAACGAGAACTGCCTGAAGAGCTTTGCCATCCCCGGGGCGTCCTGCGAGACATTGGGGTACACCTCGCTGTAGGTGCCCTCGAGGTAGGTGTTCGCAACCACCCCCGGACCGCCGTGCCCGGGGCCCGCGACGAAGATCATGCCGAGGTCGTGCTGCTTGATGACACGATTCAGGTGCACGTAGATGAAGTTCAGGCCCGGCGTGGTGCCCCAGTGCCCGAGCAGCCGCGGCTTGACGTGCTCGCGCGTGAGCGGCTCACGCAGCAACGGATTCGCCAGGAGATAGATCTGCCCCACGGATAGGTAGTTCGCGGCGCGCCAGTAGGCGTCGATCGCCTGCAGCTCCTCGGGCGACAGCAGTTCTTCCCTCATGTCTCCTCCTCCCCTCATCCGGGCCGTGGCCTGCCGGACACGACGGGACCGAAGCGCGCCACGAACTCCGCCTCGCCGAGCGCCGCGGCCGCGGCCAGCGCGCGGACCCGCTCGGGATCGGCCAGATCCTCCGGCTTCAGGCGGATCATGTAGGCCGCGAGAGTCCGGTACATCTCGGACGTCACGTCCACGTAGCGCACGCGGATGCGCCCGGTGGTGGGGTCCACGATCTCGCGGAACGCCATGGGCACGAGGCGGCCGCCCTGGATGGTCACCATGGCCTCGGTCCCGCCCTGGAGGAGGAAGCGGACGGCCCAGTAGCCCAGGCTGCGGCAGTACTGGATGTCGAACCCATCCGGCGGGGCGCAGCGGAGTTCGTACCCGAGGTCCTTGGCCACGATGCCCACCGCGAGGCCCCGGGCGGCGAGGTTGGCCGTCACGTGCGACTTCAGCATCCGCCCGAGCTCCAGCTCCCCCAGGCGCACGTTGCCGTAGCTGTCGCGCTCCACGGCGCCGAGGGTGGCCGGGTCGAGCTTCTCCAGCAGTCCCTCGGCGAGGATCGCCACCCCGTCCTCGTGCCCGAGGACTCGGCGCTTGATGATGGCCCCCTCGAGGATGTCCGCCAGCCGGTCCAGCGGCACCTGGCCCGCGGGGAATTCCTCCGCGATGACCGCCAGGGTGGCGGCGGCGGCGCCGGCGATCCCCAGGGCCAGGTGCCCGGCGTGCCGCCCCATCACGGTGACGAAGATCCAGCGCCCCATGGTGGCCGCGTCCCGCATCAGGTTCTCGACAAGCTCCTTGCCCAGGTTCACCGCGGTGGTGTGCCCGAAGGTCGGCACTCCCGGGGGAAGGGGAAGATCGTTGTCGATAGTCTTCGGCACGTGGACGACGGCCAACTGCCCGGGCATGGCGTGTGCCACCCGCGAGGCCGCGAACGCCGTGTCGTCCCCGCCGATGGTCAGGAGGTAGGAAACCCCCAGGCGCCGGAGGGCCTCCACGACCGCGCGGAGGTCCTCCGGGGTCCGCGCCGGGTTGACGCGCGAGGTCCCGAGGATGGAGCCCCCCTCGAAGTGGATGCGGGAGACATCCCCGATCTCCAGCTCCCGGGCCGCCTCCGCGTCGCCCCGCACCAGGGCCCGGAAGCCGGTGCGGACGCCCAGGACCCGGAGGTCGCTGTTGCGGGCCTCGATGGTGGCCGCGACGATGACGGCGTTGATGCCGGGGGAGGGCCCGCCGCCCACCACGATGGCCAGGGTCTTCATGGGCGCCTCCCCCCGATGGGCTCGGCGGCGGCCTCCTCCAGCTCGGGCGTGTACCGCCCCTCGCGGGCGGCGCCATTGCACCGGGTCCGATGGTAGAAAGCCTGCTGCCCGGCGGCGACGTTGCGGGCCTCGCCGCCCCAGGCCTGCATAGCCGGCGCCTGCAGGGCGCGGGCGAAGGAGAAGCTCAGGGGCCACGGCCGGGTGCCGGGCGGCGCGTTCATGGCGTTCAAGTGCGCAGTGGCGGCCCGCTCGTCCTGCCCGCCGGAAAGGAAGACGATGCCCGGCACGGCAGCCGGCACGGCCCGGAGGAGGCATCGCACCGTAGCCTCCGCCACCTCGGCGATGCTGGCCTGGCGGGGGCACCCGGCGCCGGGCAGGACCATGTTGGGCTTGAGGAGCAGGTGCTCCAGGACCACCCGTTGGCCCACCACGGCGCGGAACACGGCGTGAAGGGCGGCCTCCGTGGCCTCGAAGCAGCGCTCGATGGGATGGTCGCCGTCCATGAGGACCTCCGGTTCCACGATGGGGACCAGGCCCGCCTCCTGGCAGAGGGCCGCGTAGCGGGCCAGGGCGTGGGCGTTGGTGTCAAGGCAGTGCCGGCTGGGCAGCCCGTCGCCGATGGCGATGACGGCGCGCCACTTGGCGAAGCGCGCGCCGAGGGCCTTGTACTCGGCCAGCCGCTCGCGGAGGCCGTCGAGCCCCTCCGTGATGCGCTCCCCGGGCGCACCCGCCAGGGGCTTGGCCCCCTTGTCCACCTTGATGCCGGGGATGATCCCCTGTCGGGCGAGGAGCTCCGGGAAGGGCGCTCCGTCGTCGGCCTTCTGGCGGATGGTCTCGTCGAAGAGGATCACCCCACTGATGAACTCCGCGATGCCGGAAGTGGTGAACAGCATCTGCCGATACAGGCGACGGTGCTCGTCGGTGTTGGGGATCCCCACGGCCTCGAAGCGCCGGCCGATGGTGGGGTGGCTCTCGTCGGCCGCCAGGATCCCCTTCCTTGGGGGCACCAGGGCCCGCGCCGTGGCCTCCAACTCCGTCGTGCTCATGGCGTCCTCCTTCGTTCTCCCACAGGGCCGGCCGCGTCCGGCCTCCGGGGGCCTGCGCTGTCCCTCGTCTCACCCCGCGCCCGTCCCCCTCGCCGAAGCCTCCGCGAGGCAGCGGACCGTGTCCCGGGCGATCAGCAGCTCCTCGTCTGTGGGAATAACCCAGGCATGCACACGGGAGTCTTCCGTGCTGATGCGGGCCTCTTGCGCCGCCGCCGCGTTGTTCCGTGCGGGGTCCAGTGTCAGTCCAAACCACTGAAGCCCGGCGCAGATCCGCGCCCGGACCGCTGGCGCGTTCTCCCCGATGCCCCCGGTGAAGACGACGCCCTCGGCTCCACCCAGGGCGGCCAGATAGGCCCCGATGTACTTGCGTACGCGGTAACAGAAGACTTCGATTGCAAGGCGTGCGCGCTCGCCCCCTGGCTGACCGGCCGCCTTCAGGAGGATGCGCATGTCGTGGCTCCGGCCGGAGAGGCCCAGGAGGCCGGACTGGCCGTTCAGAAGGTCGATCGCCTGGGTCAGGGAGAGCCCCTCCTTCCGGGCCAGGACTTCCAGCACTGCCGGATCGAGGTCGCCCGACCGGGTGCCCATCACCAGGCCCTCCAACGGCGTAAAGCCCATCGAGGTATCCACGGCCACGCCTCTCTTGACGGCCGTGGCCGAACAGCCGTTGCCCAGGTGAAGGGTAATGAGCGTTACGTTGTCGAGCGGCTTTGACGTTATCTCCGCGTACCGCTCGGCCACATACCGGTGAGAGGTGCCGTGGAAGCCGTAACGTCGAAGGCCGTGGCGGCCCGCCAGCTCGTAGGGGATGGCATACGTGTACGCGTGCTCCGGCAGGGTGTGATGGAAGGCCGTGTCGAAGACCGCGATCATCGGGGTGGATGGCCCCAGGGCATGGAGGGCGGCCCGCATGCCGCTGACCGCCGGCGGGTTGTGCAGCGGCGCGACCTCGCCCAGAGCCTCGATGGCCGCGAGCACGTCCTCATCGATCAGGACCGGTTCCGTGAAGCGCGTACCGCCATGAACCACGCGGTGGCCGACCGCCCCGAAGTCGCTCGGACGGTTAATCTCACTGATGCCGGACTCCGCCGAGCAGACCCACGCCAGAATGCGCTCGACTGCCGTTCGATAGTCCGGAATGGCCGCCATTCCCCTGTGTGTCGCGCCCCCCGCCGCCTCAAAGAAAGCAATTGCTTGGGACCCCAGCCGGTCGATCGTCCCGCGGGCGAGCCTACGCTCTCCGCCAGCCGAGAATTTCGGGCCGTCAATCGCAATCACCTGGAACTTCACCGTGGCGCTGCCGCAGTTCAGGACAAGGATGTTCATGGGCATCGCACCGCTCGCGTCATCCTCCACCGCTCGGTCCACACCTGCCCGGGCCTTCGCCACCGACCTGGACGATGCCTCCCGATTCCCGCTATGGCCGGTTCTGCCTCACGTGATCCCGGAAGGGGACCTGACGCGACTTGACCGGGTCCCACAGGCTGAGGGCCGCCGCAACGATCCCCACGATGCCCGCGTTCCATTTGGCCGGGGCGATGTGCGCATAATCGAGGTAGAAGGGAGCCACAACCAGGGCGAAGGCCGCGCTGAAGCCCAGCCAGTTCGCCCAGGCCTGGCCCGGGAGCCCTCCCACGTAGGCGCAGGCGCCGATGATCACCCCGGCGATCACGCAGGTCCAGAGGACCGCGGGGTATCGGCTCGTTCCGAGCACAAACGGGGACACGATGAGCCAGAGACCCAGCGCCATCACAATCCATCGCACCTTCATAGCCCGCTCCCTTGCCGCTCGTCTCGCAGCCACGCACACCGCAGCCTTCGCGACCCTCTCTCGGCTGACCCCCGCGCTCAGGCCGCCCACCGCCGGTGCAGCCCGTTGTAGAGGGGCACGTAAACGAGGCCTGCATAGACGCCGTAGAGAAAGCTCTCCACCAACCCGAGGAGAAAGCTCCGAACGCTTAACCACTTGAACCCGGGCAGGAGGATTTGAAGAAGTTGGTGCATGTTCAAGGCCGAGGGCACCAGGAGCCCGTAGATCACGCAGAGCGTGAAGCTGATGGCACCGAACAAGCCCAGCGACCACATGACCACCTTGAGGTTCAAAGGTCCCCGCATGTCTGCTTCTCCCTTCTTAGTGCTTGTGCCCGCCCGGCCCGCTCTGCCCCCGGTCTTTCCGCGGGGCCTCGTCATCTTCCTCTTTCCGCCCCCCATGGCCCCCATGGCCGTGGAGCAAGTGACAACCAACCATGAAGAGCGCGATGAGTATTATGAACCTCAAGAATGCGCTATTGCGTCAACCTGAGCAGGTTTCACGAGGGCGGATCTCCTTTCGCTCATTGCAAAACCGGCCAAGGTGCCCGCGGTGATCGGTTTGCAGCCGTGCAGGTGAGACCGCCAAACGGCCTGCACGCCGCAATCGCCCGTCGGCAGCGGGCGGCTGCGGCTATTCACTGGGCCCCTGGCACCGCGACGCTG
>JACQWB010000166.1 GCA_016209385.1 Candidatus Rokuibacteriota bacterium | reverse complement strand
CGGTTGTCGATACTTATGGTACTATCGGTTCTGCGCCACTGTGGCGCTTCGATCTGGCCTCGCCTCCGATAGATCTCTTCCGCATCTCCGGGGCGTGAAATATGATGCGGAAGAGTATCACCCCGCGACAACGGGGTCAAGGAGGCGCCTCATGGCGACCAAGTTATACGTGGGCGGTTTGTCCTATTCCACCACCTCCGAGAACCTTCGGGAGTACTTTGCCCAGTGCGGGACCGTTGAGTCCGCTACGGTGATCACCGACAAGTTCTCGGGGCAGTCCCGCGGCTTCGGCTTCGTGGAGATGTCCACGAGCGAAGAGGCCCAGGCGGCGATCGCGAAGCTGAACGATCAGGCCTTCGAGGGCCGACGACTTACGGTCAACGTCGCGAACCCGCAGGCTCCGCGTTCAGGCGGGGGCTTCGGCGGCGGCAAGGGTCGCGCCTCCCGCTGGTAGGCGACTGACCGACTCCAGTCAGAACGGAAACGGCGCAGGATGCTTTGGCACCTGCGCCGTTTTTGTCTTTGAAATATCACGGACTCGGCACCACGTTCGGACATCTTTAAGCGCGTTGGTCGTGGTCAAGTCCTATGCGTTTCGCTGAGGTGGACCTCTACGGGCGCTGGCTCCCGATGGGGAACAAGGCGGGCGTGGATCGCCTGGGATGAGGCAAGTGGTAGCAAAACGGTAGCGACCGGCGCGCCCGCCCGACAGGTCGGGACTGGCTGATTCTACTCGAGCAATTTCAGAAACCGGCGGGCGTCGTCGAACATGGCGGTGTTGTTGAAGAGCACATAGACCTCGCTGAACGCCCGCGCCAGGGCCCGCAGCTCCCCGAGCTCGGCCTCGGAATACTGGTAGTGGTAGCCGCCCTTGCCGTGGAGTCGGAAGTAGGCGGGCTCCCCCCAAACTGGGCGCCGGAGAAGCGGGTCAACGCAGTGGATCAGGTGGGCCCGCCGGCAGAGGGTTTGGACCTCGGCGTCCGGCCATTGGCCGCGCGGCTCCCAGGCGAAGGCCAGACCGTCCCGCTCGACCTTCTCGAAGAACCGGGTCAGGTCCCGGATGTGCGCGGCGGTGGGCGTGAAGGAGGCGGGGCACTGGAAGACGACGATCTTCGAGCGGAGCGCGCGGGCCAGCGCCAGCGTCTCCGCCCACGCGGCCCTGACCTCCCGGGTCGGCCTGAAGGCACCGTAGCGCTTCCGCGCCGCCCCGGTCAGCGGGATCCGCAGGCGCCGGTAGGTCGGCGAGGTGGGCTCGTGGGTGATGAGCTGGGGTGCTTTGAGGACGAACTCGAAGGCCGCTGGCGCCGCGGCCCGCCACCTCTCGACCGTGGCCAGGCGCGGGAGGTTGTAGAAGCTCTCCTGGACCTCGACCAGCGCGAACGTCGCAAAGTAGCGCGGGCGCGCGACCGGCCACCCGCAGCACCCGACCCGGATCACCACGCGCGCCCCCCCCGCGGGTTGACCCTTCCGCCCCGGGGCCGGTAAGATGGCGCCGTGCGCCGTTCCGGGCTGAAGACCTGGCTCCTCGTCACGCTGACGCTCGCGTTCCTGGTCGTCGGATCTATCTCTTACCTCGGCTGGCGCCAGAGCGTGCCCGGCGTGCAAGCGCGGCTCGCCGCGCCGCTCACCCACATCGGGCTCCGGACGCCGCTCACGCTCGAGCTGACTGCGGCGTGGGGCGGGATCGCGTCCGTCGAGCTCCGCCTGCTCCAGGGGACACACAGGGCGACGCTGGCTCGCGAAGATTTTCCGGCGCCCCGGGTGAACCAGCGGCGGCTCGAGCTCGTCGTAGAGGGCAAGTCGCCGGGCCTCCGCGACGGCAGCGCCACGCTCGAGGTCTTCGCGCGCGACGGCTTCTGGCGTCCGCTCCGCGTCGGCGATCGCCCGATCATCGTCCAGCCGATCACCCTCGACCTCACTCCGCCGACGCTGGAGGTCCTCTCAGCCACCCAGTATCTCGCCCAGGGCGGCGGCGGGGTGGTCGCCTTCCGGTCGAAGGGCGCCAAGCGCGCAGGCGTCAACGCAGGCGGCATCTTCTTCCCGGGTTACCCGGTCGGCGAGTCCGAAGGCGCGGTCCACGTGGCCCTGATCGCGATCCCCTACACGTCCCCGGCGACCACCCCGCTCCTCGTCACCGCGGCCGACGAGGCGGGCAACGTGGCCTCGCGCTCAGCGCCGAGCCAGATCAAACCGCGGCGCTTCCCGTCGGGCGTCGTCGAGATCGGGGAAGACTTCCTCAGGCAGAAGCTCCCCGAGCTGCTCCCCGAGCGGCCCTCCATCCCTGACGACCGGCTCCTCGAGGCGTTCCTCGAGGTGAACCGCGAGAAGCGGCGGCAGGCCGAAGACGCCAAGCGGCGGCTCGCGGCCAAGACCCAGGGGACACCGCTCTGGCAGGGCGCCTTCCTCCAGCCGCGGAACACCAAGGTCTTCTCCAACTTCGCCGAGACGCGCACGTACCGCTTCCGCGGCCAGGATGTGGATACCCAGGTCCACTTCGGCTACGACCTGGCCTCGCTCCGCGAGAGCCCGGCGCCGGCGGCCAACTCGGGCATCGTGGTCTTCGCCGAGCCCCTCACCATCTACGGGAACACCGTGGTCGTGGACCACGGCCTCGGCCTCCAGACCTTCTACGCCCACCTCTCGCGGATCGACGTCAGGGTCGGGGACCGGGTGGAAAAAGGGCAGGAGCTGGGCCGGACCGGCACGTCAGGCCTCGCGGTGGGGGACCACCTGCACTTCGAGGTGCTGATCCACGGGATCTCGATCACGCCGCTGGAGTGGTGGGACGCCAAGTGGATCCGCGACCATATCGCCAGGCCCCTCCAGGCCGCGAACGTGGCCTTTCCCGGAGACGAGGGAGTCCGCTGAGCCCTATCGCCCCTTGAAGACCGGCTCGCGCT
>JACQWB010000165.1 GCA_016209385.1 Candidatus Rokuibacteriota bacterium | reverse complement strand
CTGGGGGAGGGCTCGGAGGGGGCCCGGGTACCCGCGCCGAAGGCGTGGGTGTCCCCCTCCGATTCTCACTTGATCCGCTCGAAGGCGTGGGCAGCCCGGAGGACTGTCCCATCCTCCCAATGCCGTCCCAGCAGCATCATCCCCACGGGAAGGCCACCGGACATGCCAGCGGGCACGTTCATGGCCGGGTGACCCGTCACATCGAACGGGCAGGTGTTGGGGATCATCTCAAGGGCCCGCGCCACGTACTCCTCGCGGCTGGCGTTCGGCGGCGGGAGCAGCGTCGCCTTCATGGGGGTGGTCGGCATGACCAGGAGGTCCACCTGCCTCAACGCTTCGTCGTAGGCGGCTCGAAGCGTCCGACCCAGGTTCTGCGCTTTCGCGTAGTAGCGCCCGTGGTAGTTATCCTGCATGTACTGGCCCAGCAGAACCACCAGCTTCACCGTCTCGGAAAGATCGTTGGCGCGCGCCCGACGGGCACGGGCGTAGAATTCCATGAGCGGCGTCACGTAGTGCCCCTTCCACTTGGTCCCCATGCAGTTGTCGCGGACCATGAGGTTGGTGGCCCCTTCGACGGCAATCGCGTTCCAGATATGGATACCATCCCGGTGCAGCGGGACCGAGATCTCCTCCACCGTGGCTCCGGCCCGGGTCAGACGCTGGGCGGCGTCCCGCACCATCTTGTCCACGTCGGGCTCCGAGGCCCCCGGCCAGCCGAACCCCTCACGGACGATGCCGATACGGAGACCTCTGGCATCACCGGTCAGGGCTCGGGTATAGGTCTCTACCCGAACCCCGGCCGATTGGCGCGGGTCCAGGCCGTCGGGCCCGGCGATCACCTCGAGGAGCAGCGCACAGTCCGCCGCAGAGCGAGCGATGGGGCCCGTGTGGTCCAGCGTCAGCTCGATCGGAAAGATCCCCGTGTAGGGGACGAGCCCGTTCGTCGGCTTGAGCCCAAAGGCCCCGGAGTAGGAGCTCGGGATGCGGATCGAGCCGCCTTGATCGCCGCCCATGGCCATGTCGCACTCGCCGGCCACCACCAGGGCAGCGCTCCCGCTGGACGAGCCGCCGGCCGACCGTTTCGGGTCGTGGGGGTTCAGGACAGGTCCGGTGTCAGAGGTATGGCTGCCGCCCGAGAAGCAGAGGTGCTCGCAGACGGCCTTGCCCGCGATCTCACCGCCCGCATCGAGAATGCGCGTCACGATCGTGGCATCCTGATCGGGCACAAATCCCTCCAGGACGTTGGAGCCGTTCATCATGGGGATCCCGGCGACGCAGACGTTGTCCTTGATTGCCAGCTTCTTGCCAAAGCAAGGCTACGCGATAGGTGTTCGAGAACAACCCGTTGAAACCCTTGAGGAGGGGAGAAAGAAGCCCCAGGTCGCGGGGAGGTATTTACCTTACGGAGTTCGCCTGGGATGTGTGCACCTGAGCCCGCCCGGCTCTCCTGGCTGGCTGAGGCGCGGGGCAAGGCTCGGAGGCGTAGAGGTGAGCTTCCAGTTAGCGTCCGGCCCGCCCTTCGACACATCCAACATCTTGAAGGGGCGGCCGGGGAGCGATATCCCGAGGACGATACGGACGCGGGCTACTTGTCCTTGATCGCGGCTTGCACCTTCGCCGCCAGCTCGGGCGGGATTGTCGTCATCCCGTGGACGGTCTTGGCGTGTTCAGCGGCCTTCGCCATGAGTTCAGCCATATCCTTCCCCTCGAGAACGGCGTTGCAGCCAGGCGCAACATCGCCGCACTTCAGGATCTTCGCCATAGTAAGCCTCCTCATGGACGATTGAAGTAGACAGACTTTAGGCCAACCCCGGCGGCGTAGTCAAGGCCGTTCTTGACCAGTGAACTTCAGTCTGGCTAAGCTTGGCGCACCGTGTTCGCGGGCTCGGACTCGAAGCGAGTGGCCCGAAGCGGCGGGAGGCGTGAATGAGCGCAGGCGGACGCGTCCTTGACGGCATCAGGGTCCTCGACGTCGGCACGTGGATCGCCGCTCCCGCCGCGGCGACGATCATGGCCGACTTCGGGGCCGAGGTCATCAAGGTCGAGTCGCCCCGCGCGGGCGATCCCTACCGTCAGCTCCTCGGGCTGCCCGGGATGCCGCTGAGCGAGCACAACTACGCCTGGCTCCTCGATTCGCGGAACAAGAAGAGCCTCGCCCTCGACCTGACCCGGCCCGAGGGGCGCGAGGTGCTGCTCGCCCTCGCGGCCCGCTCGGATGTGTACGTGACGAACTTCCCGCCCGCGCTCCTCGCCCGCCTGGGGCTCGCCTACGAGGATCTCTCCACCGTGAATCCGCGGCTGATCTACGCCTCCCTCACGGCGTACGGCGAGGTCGGCGGGGAGGCGGACCGGCCAGGCTTCGACATCAACGCGTGGTGGGCGCGGTCCGGCCTGATGGACCTCGTGCGCGCCGCCGGAGCGCCGCCGACCAGCTCCATGCCGGGCATGGGCGACCACCCCACGGCCGTGGCGCTGTTCGGCGCCATCGTGCTGGGCCTCTACCGGCGCGAGCGCACCGGCCGCGGGGCCAAGGTCTCCTCGTCCCTGATGGCCAACGGCGCGTGGGCGAACAGCGTGCTCATCCAGGCCATGCTCTGCGGTGCCACCTTCATCCCCCGGCCACCCCGCGAGCAGGCGCACAACGCCCTGGTCAACCTCTACCAGTGCCGGGACGGGCGCTGGGTCGTCCTGACGCTCCTCCGCGAGGAGAACGAGTGGGAGCGCTTCGCGCGCGCGATCGACCGGCCTGACCTCATCACCGACCCGCGCTTCGCCACGACGGCGGCGCGGCACGCCAACTCCCCTGCCCTCGTGAAGATCCTGGACGAGGTCTTCGCGACGAAGGATTTCGACGCGTGGCGCAGGATCCTGGATGCGCACGAGATCACCTTCGAGGCGATGGCCCGGCTCGATCACGTCTCCGAGGACCCGCAGATGCTGGCCGCCGGGACGATTGTCCCGCTGGAGGAGACGGGCGTTCCGGGGTTCCGAACCGTCATGAGCCCCATTCAGGTGAGCGGCCAGCCCCCGATCAACCCGAGACGCGCGCCTGACCTGGGTGAGCATACGGACGAGATTCTCCGGGCCGTAGGGTACGACGAGCCGACTATCCGGCGGCTCCGCGATCTGGGTGTCGTCGGGTGACCTGACCCGCAGGCCGACCGGCTACAACCCGAGGTAGGCGACCTTGACGTGCGGGTCCTCCAGCAGGGTCTAGTGGTGGGCTTCCAGGTAGCGTTCCGCCTCGAGCGCGGCCATGCAGCCGGTCCCGGCGGCGGTCACGGCCTGGCGGTAGGTGTAGTCCTGGACGTCACCGGCGGCGAAGACACCGGGCACCGAGGTCTGGGTCGTCCCAGGCACGACCTTGATGTACTCGTTCGGGAGCAGCTCGAGCTGGCCCCTGAAGAGCTGGGTGTTCGGCTGGTGGCCGATGGCAATGAAGAGCCCATCCACCGGCCGCTCGGAGAGCTGGCCGGTCTTGAAGCTCTTCAGGCGAACGCCCGTGACCCGGCCCTTCGTGACGTCCAGCACCTCGTGCACGGCAGCGTTCCAGAAGAACTCGATCTTGGGGTTCTTGAAGGCGCGCTCCTGCATGATCTTGGACGCGCGGAGAGTGTTACGCCGGTGGACGACCTCCACCTTGCGGCCGAGGCGTGAGAGGTAGAGGGCCTCCTCCATCGCGGAGTCGCCCCCGCCGACCACCATGATGTTCTGGTCTTTGAAGAAGAAGCCGTCGCAAGTCGCGCAGGTGGAGACCCCGCGCCCCATCAGGGCGCGCTCGGACTCGAGCCCCAGGAGCTTGGCAGAGGCTCCGGTGGCGATGATGACGGTGTGGCTCTCGTAAACCTGCTCGCCGAGCTTCACGGCGAACGGGTGGCGGGAGAAGTCCACCGCCGTGACATCCTCAGCGATGACCTCGGTCCCGAAGCGCTCCGCCTGTTTTCGGAAAATTTCCATCAACGGCGGACCGTCGATGCCGTCCACAAAGCCGGGGTAGTTCTCGACCAGCGTCGTGAGCATGAGCTGACCGCCCCACTGACTGCCGATGAAGATCAGCGGAGCGAGATTGGCGCGAGCGGCATAGGTCGCCGCCGTCCAGCCCGCCGGGCCCGACCCGATGATGATGACCTTCCGTACCTGACCCATGTGGCTTGTCTCCGTCGTGAAGAGCCGTTCTATTCTATCAGATGCTTCGCGGGCCTCGAGGGATTCGGGTCAGCGTCAGACGCCCAGGAGCGCGGGAAGCACCTCGAGGTCCTGGACCTCGTAGTCGGGAACCGGGACCCCTTCCGGAAGCGGCTCACCGTCACGATTGAGCCAGGCCGCCGCGAGGCCGGCCTGCTTCGCTCCGAGCACGTCGATGTCGGCACGGTCTCCGACGAAGAGGGCCTCTGCGGGGGAGACCCGAAGCCGGGTCAGGGCGACCTCGAAGATGATCGGCTTGGGCTTCCGCCATCCGACCTCATCGGATACGACCACGGCGTCGAAGAAGGGCGCGATCTCCTCCCGCTCCAGGATCCACCGCGCGGTGGGAGTGTAGTCGAAGTTCGAGACGATCCCCAGCTTGAAGCGGGGCGCGAGGCGGGCGAGGAGGGCTCGATGCGCGGCCGGAAACTCGGCGGCGCGGGAGAGTTCCCGCTTGTGGGTGGCCAGCAGGCCCTGGAGCACCTCGGCGGGAAAGTCGCTCCTGTTGAGCCCCAGCAGCCTGAAGAGAAAGCCGAAGCGCTCAGGTGCGGGTACTTCCCGCAGGTCGGCGGCGCGGATCCGTTCAGCCTCCTGCCAGGAGGCGATCAGCGCTTCGTAGAAGCGGGCCAGGTCCAGCCCCGGCGTATACGGGGCGAGGATCGGGAAGAGATGGCCCGCCGTCGAGCGGACGGCCCGTCCGTCAACGTGAACCTCGGGGAGGCGGTTCCGGTCGAAGCGGACGAGCGTGTCGAAGAGATCGAACAGGACGGCCCTGAAGCTCACCGGGCGCCGCCGACCTCCCGGCGCACCTCGCGCACCGCCGCGACCATCGCCCGCATCTTCCCGACGGCCTCTTCGACGGTCCGGGTCTTGAGCCCGCAGTCGGGGTCCACCCAGAGCCGGTCGCCAGGCAGAACGCGGACGCCGCGCATGATCCGCTCCTTGACCTGCTCGACCGCCTCGACCCTGTGGGAGTGCACGTCCAGGACCCCGAGGGAGAGGTCCTTGGTGAACGGGTCCTTCTCGAAAATCCGCAGCAGGTCCAGGGCGCTGTTGGAGATGGCGAGATCCAGGTTATCGACCGCGAGCCCCAGCATGTCAGGGTAGATGGTTTCGAAGGCCCCGTAGCAGGCGTGGGTGATGAAGTACGCCGGCAGCCCGTCGGTGACCAGGTGGGAGGCCTCGATCGCGAACGGAAGCTCTTCCTGCCGGACCGAGATGGCGGGTTCGTCGATCTGGATGATCTTGGCACCGGCCTCGATCAGGGCCTCGACCTCCTTCCTGAGCTCGCGCGCGAGCGCCAGGCACGCGGCCGCCCGGCTCGGATAGTAGTCGTTGAACGACCAGTCCATCACCGTGTAGGGACCCGTGAGCATCCCCTTCACCGGCTTGTCGGTCAGGCTCTGGGTCCACTTCCACCACGCGACCGTCATCGGCCCGGGCCATGTGACCGCGGCCGCGATGACGGGCTTGTGGTAGTAGCGGTTACCGTAGGAGCGTACGAGCCCGCCAAGATGAAAGCCGTCCATGATCTCGGCGAAGTAGGCCACCATGTCACCCCGGTACTGCTCGCCGTCCACCAGCACGTCGATCCCGATCTCCTCCTGGGTCCTCACCCAGAACTCCGTGGCCTTCTTCTCCAACGCCTCCAGCTCACTCGGGCTGACCTGGTTCCGGGCGAAACGGGTCCGGGCCTCGGCCACCTCCGGAAGCTTGGGGAAGCTCCCCACGGTGCTGGTGGGGAGGGGCGGGAGATCGAGCCCGAGGGCTCCGAGCTTCTCGCGGCTCATCCGACCCTCGCATGGAGGGTCGGCTCCGCCGACCCGCTCGGGTGCCCGGCGGGTACCCGTGGCGTAGCCACGGGTGGGCTCGCTTCGCTTCGCAGCGTCATACGTGACCTCCAAGGTAGGCGTCGCGCAGGCGACGCATCGTCTCGAGCTTCGCCCGGGCGCGGTCTCGCGGAAGGAACTCGAGCCCACACGTCGGGCTCAGGTAGGCTGCGCCCCCGGGGAGCTTTGGAAGCACCCGGTCGAGAATGGGAAAGACCATCTCCGGAGTCTCCAACCGCGTGTTCCGACCGTCGATCAGGCCCAGGCCCAGGGGCTTCGACGACCCGGCCTCGGCGACCAGGCGGGGCAGCTTGGGGCTGTAGCTGAAGTCGAGGCTCAGGACGTCAGCGGGGAGCGCCTGGAGGTCCCGGTACAGTGGCGCCACGTCGCCGAACGAGACATGGAGAATCAGGCGTGCCGGTCCCCTGGCCCGCGCGACGGACGTCAGCGCCTCCTGAAGGAGCCCCACATCCTCAGGGTAGCGGACGATCGCCGGCTCGTCCACCTGGATCAGCGACGCGCCGGCGCCCGCGAGATCGCGGACCTCCTCGGCGAGGACTTCGGCGTAAGCCATCGCCAGGGCCGGGAAAGCGCGGTAACCGCCCTCAAGGACCGAGCCCCGGGCCAGCGTGTAAGGCCCGGTCAGGACCGGCTTGACGGGCTGGGAGGAGACCGAACGGGCGAACTCGTACTCGCGACGAAGAATCGGGCCCTTGCGCCGGATCGGCCCTTTCACCACGGGCTGGCGGAAGTAGAAGTTGGTGTCGAAGAGGCGGAGGAGGCCGTTGATCTCCACGCCCTCGAGCCCGCGGGCGAGATGCGAGTAGGGGTCGTACCAGCGCACCTGGCCGTCGGTGACGAGCTCGACACCCGCCTCGATCTGCTCCCTGATGACCTCCGCCGTGACTTCGTCCTCGACTTTCCTGAACGCCTCCTCGCTGATCTCCTTCCGCTCCCACTGGGCGTACGCCCGGCGGTGGCGCTGGAGCTCCGGCGCGTCGCCGATCCGGGGATAGCTCCCCACGCTCGTCAGAACCAGCTCCATTCAGCCTCCTCTCACAGCGGTTTCCGGCCGGCGTAGCCCTCGTCCAGGCCGTGCCAGAACCTGATCTTGGTCTCGCCGAACCGCCAGCAGAGATTCACCTCGCGGTCTTCCATCAGGTGAGGAAAATCCACGAGCCCCTTGTCCAGGTCCTTGGGGATTCCACCGAGGCTCACGATCGCGCTGAGCCCGTCCTGAATCTCACGGGTCAGCGCTTCGAGCCGCTCGGCGCGCTCTTTCCAGCTCTGGCGGTCCAGGACCCCACCCCCCGCCATCGTGATCCGGTGCTGCTCCTCCTGGAGGACGCGGCGCACGTGGGCCAGCTCTTGATGGGCGTCGATCAGCCGTTCCATGATCTTCGTCAGCTCGGGGATCAGCGCGTCAGCCTCCTCGGGCGTGAAGTACTTCTTCGCCTCCTCTCTCACAGCACGTCCTCACAGCGACTCGACGAAGATCGCGTGGACCTCCTTAGGCCCGTGAACACCCCGGGTCAGCGTCAGCTCGATGTCCGCAGTCCGGCTCGGGCCAGTGATGAAGTTGATGGCCGCCCCGAGCCGGTTTCCGTCAGGATCCTGATGGAGGGCCTCGAAGATCACCCCGACCTGCTCCAGCGTTTCCACCAGGGCTGTCTTGCCGAAGACGGCGACGTGATACGGCGGGAGCAGCGAGACCGAGCGGGCTTTCCCCGCGCCAGAGATCACGACCAGGCTCCCGGTCTCGGCCACGGCCAGGTCCACGGCTGTCACGCCGACCTCAGCCTGAGCGCTCGCCTCACGAAAGCGGGCCCGCGCCTCTCCTTCCGGTGCCTCGCCCGCCTCCTCCGTAACGTCCAGCCCTTCAGCCCGGAGCCCTGCTCCCAGCGCCGGGCCCAGAGCCGACGATCCCCACGTGACGATGCGGTGGGCCTCGCGTTCCCTGGCGATGCTGCCGATCAGGGCGGGGACGTCGTCCATCAGGCGGACCCGGTAGAAGACGCCGCCCACCCGCTCGAACTCCTCCCTGAACTTTTCCAGGGCCTCGGGCCAGCGCTCGGCGAGCTGGCGCCTGATGGTCTCGACGACCGCAACCGGGTCCGCCGGCCGTTCCGCCGTCTTGGCAGAAAAGAGCCCTCGGCTCCTGGCCATCTCGTGACGGACACGCTGGATGAATTTGGCCCGGGTCGTCACGGCTCTCGCTCCAGCTCGCGCCACCGCTCGCTGAACGAGCGCTTCGCCACAGCCGGCAGATCGCGGTGGTCGGTCCACTGCTTGAAGAAGAGCGGTAACCGCTGGAAGCGTCCATCCCTCAGGAACGGCCGCTGAGCCAGGCGGCCCAGACGGCGCGACAGTCTGAAGAGCGAGGGCCGGCCCAGAACGCGCGCGAAGGCTTTGAAGACCAGGCGCTCCCACCGGGATGCGATCCGTTCCCGATCGAGGTGTTCTCTCAGCTCGATCAGCATCCGCGGGATGTCGATCTTGACGGGGCAGGCCTCCTGGCAGGCTCCGCAGAGGCTGGAGGCGTGGGCCAGGTCTTTCACGGCATGGGTGCCGTGAAGCATCGCCGTCAGCAGAATACCGATCGGTCCGGAGTAGGTGTAGCCGTAGGCGTGGCCGCCGATCTGCCGGTAGACCGGGCAGACATTGAGACAGGCGCCGCAGCGGAGACAATAGAGCGCCTCGCGGAGCGTGCCGGCAATCTGGCGCGAGCGGCCGTTGTCCATCAGGATCAGGTGGAACTCCTCCGCCCCGTCCATCTCACCGGGCCGACGCCGGCCGCGCACCAGCGACACATAGCTCGAGATCGTCTGGCCGGTGGCGCTCCGCGGCAGGATCGAGAGGAAGACCATCAGATCGGTCATCGAGGGGATGACCTTCTCCATCCCCATCAGCGCCACGTGGATCCGGGGCAGCGTCGTCACCAGCCGCCCGTTCCCCTCATTCGTGATCAGGACGATGGTCCCGGTGTCGGCAACTGCGAAGTTGGCACCGGTGATCCCCATGTCGGCCTGGAGGAACTTCTCCCTCAGCTCGCCGCGCGCGACCTTCGTGAGGACCTCGGGGTCGGCGGCGAGCTGGCGCTTCAGCTCCCGCGAGAAGAGCTCGGCCACCTGCCCTTTGGTTTTGTGGATGGCCGGCGCGATGATATGCGAGGGCTTCTCCCGGGCGAGCTGGATGATGTACTCCCCCAGATCCGTCTCGACCGGCGTGATCCCCGCATGCTCCAGGGCCTCGTTCAGCTCGATCTCCTCCGTGGCCATGGACTTCGACTTGACTACCAGCTTCACGCCCCGGTCCCGCGCCAGCTTGAGGATGATCTCGCGGGCCTCCTCCCCGGTCGCTGCCCAGTGGACGTGGCCGCCGAGGCGCTCGACGTTATCGGCGAGCTGTCCCAGGTAGAAGTCGAGCTTCTGAAGCGTCGCCTCCTTGATCTGCCGCGCCCGCTCCCTAAACGCCTCGCCCTGTGGGAAGGCAGCGAAGGACTCGCGCCGGAGGCTCATGAAGCGGGTGGTCGCGGTGTTCAAGGCCTCCTGGAGGAACTGATCGTGGAGCGCCCGATGCGCTCGCTCGACGAAGGGTGTGGCCGGCTCGCTCACCGGATCACCTCGTCGGCCCGGACGAGGACCGATTGCGGGATCGTGAGGCCGAGGGCTTTCGCAGTCTTCAGATTTATGACCAGCTCGAACCTCGTCGGCTGCTCGACGGGCAGGTCAGCGGGTTTGGCTCCTTTCAAGATCTTATCCACGTACCTGGCGGCGCGGCGGAACATGTCGGACCGGTCTGGCCCATATGCCAGAAGACCACCAGAGTCCGCGAATTCCCTTAAGTGAAATATCGACGGAAGGCGGTTCTTTGCCGCAAGGCCCGCGATCCGTTTTAAATTCCCAGCAAACAACGGGTCTGGCATGATGGCAAGAGCGCCGGTGCGCGCCCTGGTCGCGTCTTCGAACGCTTTGGCGAACTCGCTGGACCTCCGTACCTCCATGGAGTGAAGCTGTAGACCCAGCGCACGAGCCGGGAGTTGGCTCTCTTTCCAGGCGAGCGGAGAGGTTGTGCCGTCCGGACGCCAGAGCACAGCCACGCGGGAGAGCTTCGGGACAATTTCCTTGAGCAGCTCCAGCCGTTTTCCAGCCAGCTCCGGGGCTATTTGGGACAACCCCGTGATGTTGCCGCCGGGCCGCGCCAGGCTCTCAACAAGACCAAGTGCAACAGGGTCGCCCGCCGACGCCATAACGATGGAGATTGCCCTGGTCGCGTTTTTGGCAGCCAGAGCATCGGTATTAACGGAAGCGACGATGATGTCAACGTTGAGACGGACGAGATCGGCTGCGAGGTCAGGCAGGCGATCGTTTCTACCCTCCGCATATCGGTACTCAATGCTGATGTTCTTTCCCTCAACCCATCCGAGGTCGCGCAGCCCTTGCCGGAAGGCCTCGTGCCAGGGCGCGGCAGCGGAAGGAGAGAATGGCGACAAAAGGCCAATCCGAGGGGCTTTCCCCGCCGGCTGCGCGCCGGCGGCCAGCGGGGCGACGAGGATGCCGAGAGCAAGAGCGAGGGTGACCCCAACTACTCTGAGCTTCACTCGCGACCTTCGCACCTCGGGTGGGCTCGTGGCGCAGGTCAGGGCCACAGGGAAGTCGGATCGAGTGCGAGATCGGAGAAGGGCGGGAGAGACACCGGTAGCGATCCTTCCAGGCGCGCCGTGAGCTGATAGGCCCCACCCGTGAGGGTATGTGCCTCGATGCCCCGCGCGTCGGGATCCACGATCCAGTAATACGGTACCTGGTGCCGAGCATAGAGCTGGAACTTCACGCTCCGATCGATCTGGATGGTGGACGGTGAAACGATCTCGATAACCAGAGTCGGCACTCCCTCGATTCCGCGAGCGCTGATCGCGCCCAGTCGCGCGTTCTCGATATACACAATGTCGGGCTGAACAATCGTGATGTCGCTCAAGATGCAGTCAATGGGGGCGTAGAAGACTTGCCCAAGTGCCCTGGTCTTGACGTGGTTGTGTAGAAGGAAAGCGAGGTTGAGGCTGACCTGCTGGTGCTTCGGACTCGGAGCCGGCGTCACGGCAAGCTCCCCCTCATGCACCTCATACCGGCGACCATCAGCCGGCAAGGCTTCGTAGTCCTTATAGGTCAGGATCACCCGTGCCGACACCCGCCAAGCTCCCTTGCCGATAGTCTATCACTTCTCGATGAAATCAGGTTCGACAGGTCGTGGAAACTCACCGGATCACCTGGTCTGCGCGGAGGAGGATGGACTGCGGGATTGTGAGTCCGAGGGCCTTGGCGGTCTTGAGGTTGATCACCAACTCAAACCTCGTCGGCTGCTCCACAGGGAGGTCGGCCGGCTTGGCGCCTTTGAGGATCTTGGCCACGTAGTCCCCGGCGCGGCGCCACATCTCCTCAGCGCTGGGTCCGTACGACATCAGGCCTCCGTCGGCCACAAAAATCTTGAGACCATACATGGTCGGCAGCCGGTACCTGCCTGGCAGCTCTATGAGCTGCTTTCGACGAGGAACGGTCAAGGGGTCGGCGAACACGAAAAGCGCATCAGCACGTTCCTTGATCATCTGCCTGAATGCGCCCCCAAACTCCTCGGGTTTCCTGACACCCAGCGCGTGTAGCGTCATTCCCAGCTGGGGCCCGACCTTCTGAAACATTTTTACATATGGTGGGTGAGCTTGATTGTCCAGATTCCAGAGAATGGCCACACGGGCGCTCTTGGGAACGACCTCCTTGAGCAACCGGAGCGTTTTCCCGCTGATGGCCTCCACGTCTGTCTCCCAGGTTAAGCCGGTGATGTTTCCGCCAGGTCGTGCTAGGCTGGGGACGAGACCTGACTTAACCGGATCGTCAACGGCCACCATCACGATAGGGATCGTGCTTGTTGCATTCTTAGCCGCCCAAACTGCCGGCGGACCGACGGCAACGAGCACGTCAACCTTGAGACGGACCAGCTCAGCGGCCAGCTCCGGCAGTCGTTCAAACTGCACCCCGACCCATCGGTACTCAATGATGACGTTCCGCCCCTCGACGTAGCCAAGCTCGCCCAACCGTTGCTGGAAGACATCGGTAAGCCGACCGGGATTTCCCGAGAGATACCCAACCCGGGGCACCTTCGCCGGCTGCTGAGCGCCGGCCGCGAGCGGCGCCAGCAGAATCCAGAGAGCAAGGACGGCGATGAAGAGCTTACGCAGGCTCATGTCTCGCCCGTGCCCGCTAGAATCTGAGCGAGGTGGACCGGCTTTACGCGGGAGCCTTTGCGTGAGAGACCGCCGCCCATCTGCATGAGACAGCCCGCGTCGCAGGCGACGAGGCAATCGGCGCCCGTGGCCTCCACGTTCTCGAGCTTCTTTCTGAGGATCGCGGCTGAAACCTCGGGCAGCCTCACCGAGAAGCTCCCACCGAAGCCGCAGCACTCATCCGCACCTGGAAGCTCGACCAGTTCGACGCCGTCCAGGTTGCTCAGGAGCATTCGCGGCGATCGCGACTCTCCGAGGCCCCTCAGCAGGTGGCAGGAGTCGTGGTAGGTCACTTTCCCTTTGAAGTCGGTGGCGACCTGGCTCACGCCGAGAACTTTGACCAGGAACTGGGAGAGCTCGTACGTCCGGTTGGCCAGCGCTTCTGCCTGTTCCCGGAGGCCCGGCTCGTCCTTGAGGAGCCCCGGATACTCCTTCTTCACCATCCAGGCGCAGGAGCCCGACGGGACCACGACGTGCTCGGAGTTGGCGAAGAGCGGCACAGTCCGGCGAGCCACGCGGGCAGCCTCGTGGTGATAGCCGGAGTTGAACAGCGGCAGCCCGCAACAGGTCTGGCCAGCAGGAAAGTCTACCGCCACACCGAGGCGCCTCAGCAGCCGAACCATCGCCACGCCGACCTCTGGGTAGAAGAGATCCACTAGGCAGGTCACCAGCAGCGATGCTCGAGTGGGCTCGGCCATAGCCCCTCGGCAGGTTAATGGGTCGGGGGTGGCACCACGACCACCAGAACAACCAGCTGGTTCGGCCCGTCGTTGATCAGCCCGTGCTCCACTCCGGCCCGGGCGACGAGCGCCTCGCCTTCCCCGAGCGGTTCTTCCTTCCCCGAGAGGGAAAACCGGCCCGTGCCCCTCAGCACGTAGTATAGCTTGTCCTGCGTCTCGTGGACGTGCGGTTTCTGCGCCTGTCCCGGGGCCACGCAATAGAGGTCGAGCTGAAACCGTCCCGTCGCCGCCAGGGCGATCTTCGCGAGCTTGTCAGGCTGGAACTTGACGTGGTCCGCCACCTTGATCTTCATCGCCTCACTCCCCTGGAAGTGCTCGGGCCAGCAGCTCCACAGGATGGAGCAGCTCCACGGCCAGGCCGCGCTCCCGGCAGCCTTTGGCGATCTGGAGCAGGCAGCCGGGGTTCCCGGTGGCGACGATCCGAGCCCCCGTCTCGGCGATCCGCTGGATCTTCAGCTCGAGGAGCCGGTCGGCCATCTCGGGCTCGAGGAGATTATAAATCCCGGCGCTCCCGCAGCAGAGCTCGCTGTCGGGAAGCTCGACCAGCTCGAGCGCGGGAATCTTCTTCAAGAGGGCTCGGGGCTGGGCGCGCACCCGCTGGCCATGGGACAGGTGGCAGGGGTCGTGGTAGGTGACGGTCACCTCCGTCGGCCGGAGTGGAAGCTCGGCGTCAGCCAGGAGCTCCGAGACATCGCAAACCGCTTGCGAGAACGCCGCCGCTCTCGAGTCGTCGTGGAGCCAGTGACCGTACTCGCGCATGGCCGCGCCGCACCCGGCAGCATTCGCCACGACCACATCCACCTCTCGATCGAAGGCGACGAGCAGGCGCCGAGCAAGCTGGCGCGCCTTGTCGAGTCGGCCGGCGTGAAGGTGCAGCGCCCCGCAGCACCCCTGCTCCGGCGGGATCAGGACCTCATAGCCGGCAAGCGAGAGAAGGCGCGCGGTCAGCTCGTTGACGTGCGGGAACAAGAAGCGCTGGACGCAGCCGAGGAGGAGCCCCGCCCGCCCCCTCCGCCGGCCCCGCGCCGGAATCAGCTCGGGCAGCGCGGCCCTCCGCGTAGAAGGACGCGCGGGAAGCAGCCGTTCCATCGCGGCCACGCGTGGTACGAGCCTGAGCAGACCGCTCCCTCGCGCGAGACGTTGAAGCCCGGACCGCTGATAGAAGCCAAGCGCGGTGAGCGCCGGCGCGAGGCGGCTCGCGTGGGGGAAGAGGCCGAGGGCGAGGCTGGCCACCAACCGTTGAGCGACCGACCGCGTGCCGTACCGTTCGAGCTGGCCGCGCGTCTGCTCGAGCAGCCGGCCGAAGGGCACGCCGGAGGGGCAGGCGGTCTCGCACGCCCGGCAACCCAGGCAGAGATCCAGGTGGCGGGTGAGCGTCTCCGTGATCCCGACTCGGCCTTCGGTCGCGGCCCGCATGAGGTAAACCCGGCCCCGCGGCGAGTCCATCTCCTCCCCGAGAACGCGGTAGGTCGGGCACTGCGGGAGGCAGATCCCGCAGTGGACGCAGGCACGGATTCCGTCCAGGTCCGGAGGGTCCTGGAGATCGAAGGAACCGAGCTTCACGGGGCTAGATCCTGTCGACGAAGCGCCCGGGGTTGAGGATGCCCCGAGGATCGAACTCGGCCTTCAGGCGCTTCATGATCGTGAGGACCGCAGGCTCGACCGGACCCCAGACATCGAGGCGCGCCTTCACGCCCGCCGGCGCGCGCTCGGCCACGACGCTCCCGCCCTCGGGAGCCACCCGCTCCCTGAGGGAGCCGATGACGTCGCGCTCCCATGCCTCCGCGGGGAAACTAGCGGTGAGACTTGCGTGGAGCACGCCGCTCCCGGCTTCAGCCGCAACGCGCGCCCTGAGCCCGAGCGAACCGGCCAGCCCGGCGATCATCCCGAGCCGATCGGCGGTCAACGCCGGGAGCGTCGAGACCTTGAGGAGAACATCGCCTTCCGCCGTGAGCGCCCGACCCAGCCCTTGCCAGAGATCGGGGCCAATCGGGGCGTGGCGCTCAGCGCCGCAGCGACGGGCCAGATCGGCGAGCGCCTCCCCCTGGCTCCTGACGGCCTCGGCGACGCTCCCGACACTCACGCCCACCGCGGCAGGGAACGGCTCGATCCCGAGGGCGTCGAGCGCGGCGCCGTTGACAAGCTCGAGGCGCGACGGCTCGAGAGCGGAATCCAGGATCAACGCGAGGAAGTCGCCGGCCTTCTCCGCCGAAGCGAAGCACACCAGCCAGTGCCCCTCAGCCTCGGGCATGGAATGCAGGCGAAGCGCCAGCTCGATCAGGATCCCCAGGCTCCCGAGCGATCCGACGAGCAGCTTCGGAATGTCATACCCCGTGACACTCTTGACTACCCGCGCGCCACCCCAGGTGAGCGTGCCATCGGCCTGGGCGAACCGGACACCGAGGAGCAGGTCGCGGGCAGTCCCGTAGCGGAAGCGGAGCGGACCGAAGTCGTTGACGGCCAGCACGCCGCCGACGGTGCGGGGTGCCCCGACCAGAGGATCCAGCGGGAGAAACTGACGACGAGCTGTAAGCTGGGCCGCGAGGCTATCGAGGCTGATACCCGCCTGGACGGTCACCGTCAGATCGTCAGGCTCGTACGCAAGGACCTGGGAGAGCCGGCTCAGCTCCACCATCAGGTCGACCCGCGTGGGGACGTTCCCGAGCGCCATCCTGCCGCCGTTACCCCGCGGAATGACTGCGAGGTCCTCATCAGAGGCCAGGTGGAGAAGGCGGCTGAGGTCCTCTGCCGTGGCGGGACGCGCGACCCAGCGAGGGCAGAGCCCGTCCACCGCACAACGTTCGAGGGTGGCGGGATCGGTCAGGAGGCCTTCGGAGCCGAGAATCCCGATCAGGCCATCGGTGAGAGCGGTCGCCGACACGGCCACGCGTCAGATCCAGACGCCGCTGGGGACAGCGGTCTTCCCCGTGCGCCGGATGGCCTCGCCGCAGGCCGGGTGGGACGGCAGGAGCTTTCCCGGGTTCATGACGCCGCCGGGATCGAAGACTCGCCGGAGCCGGCCCATGAAGGCGAGGTCGGCGTCGCCGTACTGCAGGCGCAAATTCTCCGCCTTGTCCACGCCCACGCCGTGCTCTCCGGTGACGCTGCCGCCCAGGGCGATGCAGGTTCGGAGAAGCTCGTCGTTCGCCTGGACGGCCCGCTCCAGCTCGCCGGGCTTCTCTTCGTCGTAGCAGATCAGGGGGTGGAGGTTTCCGTCGCCGGCGTGAAAGACATGCGCGATCAGGAGCCGGTGCCGCGCCGCGATGGCGTTCACCGCCCTGATCGCCTGGGGGAGCTTCGATCGCGGAACCACCGCGTCCTGGAGAAGCCAGCTTCGGGTCAGCCGACCCAGGGCGCCCGCGGCTTCCTTCCTCCCCTTCCAGAGGAGCGCCCGTTCCGCCTCGTCGCGGGCGACCCTGACTTCGAGCGCCAGCCGGCTCCGGCAGATCCCCACGATCTTCTCCGCCTGGGCCTCGATCTCTGCGCGCGGACCGTCGAGCTCGATGAGGAGGACGGCCCCGGCGCCCTTCGGATACCCCGCCCTGACCCCCTCCTCGATGGCCCGGATCATCGGCTCGTCCAGGCATTCGAGCGCCGCCGGGATGATTCCCGCCGCGATGATCGCCGACACGGTCTCCGACGCATCCTCGATGGTGGCGAACGCTGCCAGGATGGTCTTGACCGCCTCGGGGAGATGCAGGAGCCTCACGATCGCCGCGGTGACGATCCCGAGTGTCCCCTCGCTCCCGACGAGCACGCCGGTGAGGTCGTAGCCGGGGACCTCGCGGACCTTGCCGCCGACGCGAATGATCTCTCCCGCGCCCGTGACGAACTCGAGCCCCAGCACGTGATTCACCGTGATCCCGTACTTGAGGCAGTGAGGGCCGCCGGCGTTCGTGGAGCAGTTGCCCCCGATGGAGGACACCATCTGGCTCGAGGGATCTGGCGCAAAGTAGTACCCCCGACCCTTCACCGCGTCGGAGAGCCGCAGATTGATCACCCCGGGCTCCACGGTCGCACAGCGGTTGGGAAGGTCCACGTCGAGGATCCGGGTCATCCGGGTCGTGGAGATCATCACCCCACCGCGGGGCGCCATCGCGCCGCCGATGACGCCGGTCCCGGAACCCCGCGGGACCACCGGGACCCCGTCGCGGAGGCAGAGGCCCACCACGTCGAGGACCTGAGCGCTCGAGGTCGGGAGGACCACGGCATCCGGGAGGCCCTTGTAGAAGGTGTGCATGTCGCACTCGTACGTCAGGCGCCCCTCGTGGGTCGAGACGACGCCGGCCGGGCCGACGATGCGGGTCAGCTCGCGCAGGAATTGAGGCGGTAGGCTCATGTGCTCCTCAAAACAAACTTGCCGACCCCCCACGGGGTCGGCCTCGCTTCACTAACGTTCGAGCGTGGGCTTTGCCCACGCAACCAACTCGGTCTCGCCCGGCGGGTGGCCTGCCTCGCGGCATGGCCGAACCCGCCACGCTCGAAAACCCACCGGGGGGAGGCTTCGGAGGGGGCCGTCGAGGCCCCCTCCGAGTCTTATCCGATGCGCCAGGTGTCCCCGGAGACGAGGAGCTTGGCCAGGTCGCCGGGGCCGCGGTCCGCGATCGCCTTCCGCTCCTGCTCGAGCAGGATGTCCTCGTAGACGGGCGCCTCCACGTCCAGCAGGACCCCGACGGGGATCGGGAAATCGGGGCTCCAGAGCCCGGCCAGCACGTGCGCCTTCCACGGATCCTTCTCGTCGTGGACCCAGAGCTCGCTCTCCCGAACGTCCTTGGCCCGCACCACCCGCGGCCTCGCCCCCTCCAGCACGAGCCCGTGGCGGTCGTCCACCGGCCCGAACAGGAGCGGCCGGCCGGGCTCGAGCCGCAACTCCTGCATGATCCGGGACTCGCGGTCGTAAAGGACGTTCCAGGCCAGGTCGTTGTAGACGTTGCAGTTCTGGAGGATCTCGACGAACGCCGCGCCGCGGTGGTGCGCCGCCCGCTTCAGCGTCTCCTCCACATGGGCCACATTCCGGTCCACGGTCCGGGCCACGAACGTCGCCTCCGCGCCGAGCGCGAACCCGCACGGGCTCACCGGGCGGTCCGCCGACCCCATCGGGGTTGACTTCGTCACCTTGCCGAGCTCGCTCGTCGGGGAATACTGCCCCTTGGTGAGGCCATACACTTTGTTGTTGAAGAGCAGGATGGTGACGTTCACGTTGCGGCGCAGGACGTGGAGCAGGTGGTTTCCGCCGATCGAGAGGCCGTCGCCGTCACCGGTGACGACGAACACCTTCAGCTCAGGCCGGGCCAGCCGCAGGCCGGTGGCGATGGCCGGGGCCCGTCCGTGGATCGTGTGGAACCCGTACGTGTTCATGTAGTAAGGGAACCGGCTCGAGCAGCCGATCCCCGAGATGAACACGATGTCTTCGCGCGGGATCCCGAGGTCGGGCATCATCTTCTGGACCGCGCTCAGGATCGCGTAGTCGCCGCAGCCCGGACACCAGCGGACGTCCTGGTCGGACTCGAAGTCCTTCTTCGTGTACTTCCTCGGGGCCTCGGTCACCCCCCTGGCGTCGCTCATTGCTTCTCCTCCAGCAGCTGCTCGATCGCCTCGCGCACCTCGTGGACCTGGAGCGGGAGCCCGCGCACCCGGTTGAACCCCACGGCGTCGACCAGGTACTCGGCGCGGAGGACGCGGACGAGCTGCCCGCTGTTCATCTCGGGCACCAGGACCCGCCGGTACTGGCGAAGAACCTGTCCCAGGTCCGGCGGGAGCGGGTTCAAGTAGCGGAGCTGGATGCTGGCGACCGCCTTCCCCTCCTGTTGGAGTTCCTCCACCGCGGCCGTGATCGTGCCGTATGTCCCGCCCCACCCCACGACGAGGAGGTCGCCCTCCGCGGGGCCGTTCACCGTCGTCGGCGGGATCTCCTGCGCGACCCGCCGCACCTTCTCGGCCCGGAGCCGCACCATCAGGTCGTGGTTCTCCGGATCGTAGGAGACATTGCCGGTGATGTGCTCCTTCTCGAGCCCGCCGATCCGGTGCTCGAGGCCCGGGGTCCCGGGGCGGACCCACGGACGCGCGAGCGTCGCCTCGTCGCGCACGTAGGGGAAGAACCCCTCGGGATCGGTCCGGAAGCTGACCGCGATCTCCGGGAGCGTCTTCGGGTCGGGAATCAGCCATGGCTCGGAGCCGTTGGCCAGGTAGCCGTCGCTCAGGACGATCACCGGCACCATGTACTTCACGGCGATCCGGATCGCCTCGTAGGCGATGAAGAAGCAGTCGCCCGGGGTAATCGGGGCGAGCACGACCACCGGCGATTCGCTGTTGCGCCCGTAGAGCGCCTGGAGCAGGTCCGCCTGCTCGGTCTTCGTCGGCAGGCCGGTGCTCGGCCCGCCCCGCTGGATGTCGAAGATCACGACCGGGAGCTCGGCCATGACGGCCAGGTTGACTCCCTCCGACTTCAGCGCCATCCCCGGGCCGCTCGTGGCGCAGACGCCGATGGCGCCGCCGAACGCCGCCCCGATGACCGCCCCGACCGCGGCGATCTCATCCTCGGCCTGCATGGTCCGGACCCCGAACCGCTTGTGCAGGGAGAGCTCGTGCAGGATGTCGCTCGCCGGCGTGATCGGGTACGCCCCGTAGACGACACGGAGCTTCGTCCGCTCGGCCGCCGCCAGCACACCCCAGGCCAGGGCCCGGTTGCCGGTCATGCTCCGGTAGAGCCCCGGCGCCATCTCCGCCGGCTCGATCCCGTAGTACTCGGTGAAGATCTCGGCCGTCTCGCCGAAGGCGTAGCCGGCCTTCAGGGCGCGGGTGTTTGCCTCGGCGATCGTCGCGTTCTTCGTGAACCGCCGCGTGATCCAGTCGAGTGTGGGCTGGATCGGCCGCGTGTAGATCCACGAGACGAGCCCGAGCGCGAAGAAGTTCTTGCAGCGCTCCTTCTCCTTGACGTTGAGCGCCAGCCCCTCGAGCGCCTCCATGGTCAGGCGCGTGATGTCCACCTGGTGGAGCCGGTAGCGCTCGGCCAGCGCGGGATCTTCCAGCGGGTTGGAGGGGTACCCCGCACGGTCCAGGTTTTTCTTCTCGAAGGCCGCCGTGTTCACGATCAAGAGCCCACCGTCCTTGAGGTCACCCAGGTGGACCTTGAGCGCGGCGGGGTTCATCACCACCAGGCAGTCCAGCCGATCGCCGGGCGTGTAGACGCGCCGGCTGCCGAACTGGAGCTGGTAGCTGGACACCCCGAACAGCGTCCCGGCCGGAGCGCGGATCTCGGCCGGGAAGTTCGGGAGCGTCGCGATGTCCGCGCCGGCCCAGGCCGCCTCCGTGGAGAACTGCTCGCCGGTGACCTGCATGCCGTCGCCGGAGTCCCCGGCGAAGCGGACAACGGCACGATCGAGCTGACGACGCAGCTTCTTGACGAGAGATGCCGACGCGACGGTCTCGCTCATCGGATGTCGTCTCCTATCGAACGATCAATCGGGCCTCGCCTCGTGCCGGGCCAGCCGGTCGGCATGGCCGACGGCCCTCGGCTCGAACTTGACTCTAGCCCGCGTCCACCTGGAGAGGCCGCTTGATCTCGTCTCCCGGCCGCAGGTTCAGCACGGCCTCAGGGAAGATCTCGGCCAGCCACTTGACCACGTCGTTGACCGTCACGATCCCGATCGGGCGCCCTTCGGCGTCCACGAGCGGGACCGTCCGGTAGCCGGCGATGTTCATCCGGTTGACCGCGTAGCAGATCCGGTCATCGGGCGAGACCGCCTCAGGGTCAGGCGTCATCACCTCGCCCAGCTTGGCCTGGTGAATGTCGCGCCCCTGGCCCACGACGCGCGTCAGCACATCGCGCTCGGTGAAGATGCCGATGAGGCGTCCTGCAGCGTCCACGATCACCACCGCCGCCCGCCGGTCGGCCACCATCTTGGAGACCGCCTCGTGCACGGTCGTGTCCACCGTGAGGGGGATGGGCTCGCTCGGGGCCAGGAGCTTGACGGTGTCGCTCAGAAGCGCCCCTTGAAGCTTCCGAAATTCGCTCTCGAGCGACTCCGAATACTCGTCCTGGTACTCGCTCATCGTCCTGCTCCTCTCCTGCCGAACGTCCTGGCCCGGCCTGCGCGGCGGCCACACCTCCGGCTGCTCCGATTCCTGATTGGCGCCGCGTCACCGAGCCCACTGCGGATGGAACTTCCAAGCAGAACCCTATCCTACCTGCCTCACCGCGAAATAGCAAGGCGCTTGGCGGTCAGACCGCTAGACCAACGGGGCCCGGCCGCCGGTCGGAGCGGAGCTCCCTCCGATTCCTAGACCTCCAGGAACTTGGCGGCCCGGGTCAGGTTCCGGCAGCCTGAGGGACCGACGATGACCATATCCTCGATCCGGACCGCCCCCCATGCCGGGTAGTAAAGCCCGGGCTCGACAGTGACGACCTGCCCGGTCCGGAGCGTGTGATCGACCTTACTGATCCGGGGCGGCTCGTGAATGTCGAGGCCGACCCCGTGGCCGGTCCCGTGGAAGAACCCCTGGTTGCGGCCGTCGACCACGCCGGTCTCGAAGCCGAGCCGCTCCATGGTCCGGGCCACCTCGCCGTGGACCGCCTGGCCCGAGGCCCCGTCCCGGATCAGCTCGATCCCCCGGAGCTGCGCGGCGAGGACGGCGTCGTACATCCGCTTGAGCGCATCCGACGCGGTCCCCTTCACGACCGTGCGGGTCATGTCGGCGAAGTAGCGGCTCTGGCTCGACCGGGGGAAGATGTCGAACACGATGGATTCGTGCGCGCGAATAGGTCCGGATCCCTGGTTGTGGGGGTCCACGCCCTGGATGCCACAGGCCACGATCGTGTGCTGGGCGATGCAGTCGTTCTCCATGAGGGAGACGTTAATGACCTTCTTCAGTCTCTCGGCGGTGAGCACCTCACCGCGCCAGTACACCTCCTCGCCCCGGATCTCGCTCTCCCGGAGGAGATCGAGCGCGGCCTCCAGCGCGGCTTCCGTATGCCGCTGGGTCTGCTCGATGGCCGCGATCTCCTCTTCGGACTTGATCAGGCGCTCGGGGAAGAACGGGTCGGCCTTCGGGGCCACGCGGATCCCCTTCTCGCGGAGCCGGTCCGCGTACTCGACGGGGAAGCTGGCCGGAACGGTGAGGGCGTCCACGCCCCGCTCTTCCAGGAGCAGCGACAGCGTGTCGATCAGGTGCGGGCTCTGCCAGCGCTGGCGCGCCTTCGACTCGTAGGTGGAGAACGAGCAGACCTCGTCCACCCTGGCCTGGCTCCGGGCGCGGTCGATCTCCAGGTCGCTCATGAGGAGCACTTTGTGCCCGTCCACCTGCACGAAGACGAACGGGTCCGGGGCCAGGAAGCGCGTCGCGTAATAGAGGTTGGCGTCCACCTCGCTCGCGGCGATGATCAGCAGGGCCTGGGGAGAGGTCACAGACTGGCGCCTCGTCGCGTCTCGTAGTAGATGACCGGGTTCGCCTCGCGGCTGACCGCCTCCAGGTTGGCGATCCGAAGCTCGCCCCGCTGGAAGAGATACTCTACGTGGGCTCCAGCCTCCTCCAGCGCCAGGATGCGCGTGTACCCGGACTTCCGGCCGAACAGCGCCTTGGAGATCTCCACCAGGTGCCGTGGCGTCGCGCAGATCTCGAGGACCTGGTTCAGGCGCCGGTGGTGATGGGTGATGATCTCGCCGATGCGGCCGGGGAGATCGGGGATCGGATCCTCGTGGCCCGGCAGCGCGAGGCTGACGCCCTGCACCGCCCGGATCTTCTCTAGCGACACGAGGTAGTGCTCCAGCCCGCAGAACGGCGTGATGGAGGCCGGGGACTGGTGCGGGGTGATCCGGGACAGCACGTGGTCCGCCGTGAAGAGGAACCCGTCGACCTGGAGGCAGATCTGGCCCGGGCAGTGGCCCGGCACGTGGTGGACCAGGTAGCCGTTAATGATGGCGTCGCCGTCCCGGAGCGTCCGGTCCAGCTCGACCGATTTGAAGAAGTCTTTTGAGAACCGGTACATCTCCTCGAGCTCCTGCCGGGCCTCTGGCCCCAGCCCGGAGCGCTCCATGAAGACCCGGAGGTCCTTGGAGGCAAGCACGATGCGCTCCTCGAAGTTGTTCAGGACCCGGGCATCCAGCTCATGGATGTACACCTCCGCGTCGGTCTGCTCGGCGAAGTACGTGACGTAGCCGAAGTGGTCGATGTGCGAGTGGCTGATCACCACGTGCTGGATCGAGTCCAGCCCAACGCGCTCGCCGAACCGGTCGCGGACCTCGGCCACGCACCGGGTCAGCCCCTCGACGGACTGCGGCGTGCCCGAGCCGACGTCGAAGAGCGTGGTCCGGTCGCCGTCGAGGATCAGGTAGACGTTGTTCACGTGGCCGGGGAACGTCTCGACCGGAAGCTGGTAGACGCGGATCCCGGACCGGCTGAGGAAGCGTCCGATCTGGAGGCCGGTGGTCACGCCCTCAGCCTATCACGAACCGGACCCGGGCTCTCCGCCGGCTTGCCCCTCCCACGGCGAGGGTGCCGCTCACCCCTCCGCCTCCCCGGCGGCCTTCTGGAGCGACTCGATGAAGCGGGACACGATCGGGGTCAGCGGCTTCTGGCGGCGATAGACGATCCCCACGGGGCGCACGAGATGGGGGATGTCCAGCGGGGAGGCCGCCAGCGTGCCAATCCGCACCTCTTTGAGCACCGTCGGCCCGGGCAGGATGCTCACGCCCGCCGCGATCGCGATGGCCTGCTTGATCGTCTCGATGTTGTCGAACTCCATGACCACGTTCACCTTGACGTTCCGCTGCTTGAGCGCGCGGTCGATGGCCCTGCGGATCGCCAGATCCGGGTCGAAGCCGACGAAGTTCTCCGCCTGCAGCTCCTCGGCGCGCACGATGCGCCGGTGGGCGAGGCGGTGGTTCGGGTGGCAGACGAGCACCATCCGCTCGGACCGCCACGGCAGGACCGCCAGCGCCCGGTTGCTGGGAGGGTACGACATCACGCCGACGTCGGCCTCGTCGTTCAGGACGGCCTCGATGACCTTGTGGGGGTGGAGGCACTCCAGGTGGACCTTGGCCTCGGGGTACTGGCTCATGAATGGCTGCACGTGGCGGCTCATCTCGTGGAGGCCGACCGAGTAGATGGCCGCCACGCGGACGGGCCCGGACAGCCGGCTCCGCGCCGAGGCAATCCGAGCCCGGACCTTCTCGTATTGCTGGAGGAGGTCGCGGCAGCCCTCGTAGAAGGCACGCCCCTCGGGAGTCAGGGCGAAGGGACGCTTGCTCCGGTCGAGGAGCCGCACGTCCACGTCGGCCTCGAGCTGTCGGACCGCCTGGCTGGCCGCGGACTGTGAGACACCGTTGGTCGAGGCCCCGCGCGAAAAACTGCGGAAGCGAACGATGTCGCAGTAGAGGTGGAGCGTTTCCAGGTTCATTTCGATTAGCGTATACTATAAGGACGCCTAATGCAAACTATTCTAAAATTTCCCTTGGCTAATGATTTCGCCCGGTGTATCCTCTCGGGAAACATGTGGCTTTGTGCACAGGTTCACAACCTTGATGTGCAGAGGATCGAGCAGGTGAGCGCTCATCACCCGCGGGCGAACGCCCAGAGGACGGACCCATGAACGCGCCTGGCATGCCGCCGAAACAGGGGCTCTACGACCCCAGGTTCGAGCACGACAGCTGCGGAGTCGGCTTTGTGGTGGACATCAACGGGCGGAAGTCCCACCGGATCATCCAGCAGGCGCTGATGGTCCTCAAGAACCTGCTCCACCGCGGCGCGTGCGGGTGCGACCCGAACACCGGGGACGGCGCGGGGATCCTGATCCAGATGCCTCACGCCTTCCTGGCCCGGGAGTGCGCCAAGCTCGGGATCTCCCTCCCAGGTCCCCGGCACTACGGCGCAGGGCTCGTCTTCCTGCCGCGGGACCCGGCCCAGGCGGTGCGCTGCCAGGACGTCTTCGCCCACATCATCGCGGAAGAAGGCCAGACCCTGCTCGGGTGGCGCGACGTCCCCACCGACGACTCGCCGGTCGGCCCCACCGCGAAGTCCGCGGAGCCCCGCATCACGCAGATCTTCATCGGCCGGAGCCCAGACCTGACCGACGACAGGGCCTTCGAGCGCCGCCTCTACGTGATCCGCAAGCGCGTCGAGCACGCGATCTGGGGCTCGGACATGCCGGCGCGGAAGTTCTTCTACCTCCCGAGCCTGTCGTCGAACACGCTCATCTACAAGGGGATGCTCCTGGCGACCCAGATCGAGACCATGTTCCCGGACATCGTGGACCCGGCCGCCGAGTCGGCGCTGGCGCTGGTCCACCAGCGCTTCTCGACCAACACGTTCCCGTCCTGGCCGCTGGCCCACCCCTACCGCTACATCGCCCACAACGGCGAGATCAACACGCTCCGGGGCAACATCA
The DNA here is from genome assembly GCA_016209385.1 of Candidatus Rokuibacteriota bacterium. Classification (NCBI taxonomy): domain Bacteria; phylum Candidatus Rokuibacteriota; species Candidatus Rokuibacteriota bacterium. The sequence continues at coordinate 1,672 of JACQWB010000165.1, read as the reverse complement.
ACTGGATGCACGCGCGGGAGGCGCTCTGCGAGACCCCGCTCCTGCCGGAGCTCAAGAAAATCTTCCCCATCGTCATCGAAGGCGGAAGCGACTCGGCCATCTTCGACAACGTGCTCGAGTTCCTCGTCATGGCCGGGCGTTCCCTCCCCCACGCCATCCTCATGATGATCCCCGAGCCGTGGAGCGGCCACGAGTCCATGAGCGAGGAGCGCAAGGCCTTCTACGAGTACCACGGCTGCCTCATGGAGCCGTGGGACGGCCCGGCCTCGATCGCGTTCACCGACGGCACGGTGATCGGCGCGGTGCTGGATCGGAACGGGCTCCGGCCGTCCCGCTACTACGTGACGAAGGATGGGTTGGTGGTGATGGCGTCAGAGGTCGGGGTGCTGGACATCCCACCTGAGAACGTGCTTCTCAAGGAGCGCCTGCACCCGGGGCGCATCTTCCTGGTGGACACCGCCGAGGGCCGGATCGTGGACGACGAGGAGATCAAGCACCGCTACGCCTCCGAGCACCCGTACGGTGAGTGGCTCAAGCAGCACCTGGTCCCGCTCGGGAGCCTGCCGGAGCCGCCGCACGTCCCCGAGCCCGACCACGCGACCGTGCTCCAGCGGCAGCAGGCCTTCGGCTACACCCACGAGGACCTCCGGATCCTCATCGGCCCCATGGCGGAGAAGGGGGAGTAGCCGGTGGGCTCCATGGGGACCGACACCTCGCTGGCCGTGCTCTCGAACCGGCCCCGCCTGCTCTACGACTACTTCAAGCAGCTCTTTGCCCAGGTCACCAATCCGCCGCTGGACGCCATCCGCGAGGAGCTGGTAACCCAGATGGCGACCACGATCGGGCCCGAGCGCAACCTCCTGAAGCCTGAGCCGGAGAGCTGCTGCCAGATCAAGCTCGGGGTGCCGATCCTGGACAACGACGAGCTGGCGAAGATCCGCTACCTGGACCGCTCGGGCTTCCGGACCGTCACGCTCCCCATGCTCTTCCCGGCGGCCGACGGCGCCGAGGGCCTGGCCCGCGCCATGGACGAGCTCTGCCGGAAGGCGAGCCAGGCCATCGCGGAAGGGTACACGTTCATCATTATCTCTGATCGCGGCGTCAACCAGGACATGGCGCCCATCCCCGCGCTCCTGGCCACCGCCGGGGTCCACCACCACCTGGTGCGCGAAGGCACCCGCACCCGGGTGGGGCTCGTCATCGAGAGCGGCGAGCCCCGCGAGGTCCACCACGCCGCGCTCCTGATCGGCTACGGTGCGGGCGCCATCAACCCGTACCTGGCCTTCGAGACCCTGGACGATATGATCCGCGAGGGGCTCCTGCCGGGCCTCGACCAGAAGAAGACGGTCAAGAGCTACATCAAGGCCCTGAACAAGGGAGTCCTCAAGGTCATCTCCAAGATGGGGATCTCCACGATCCAGTCCTATCGGGGCGCCCAGATCTTCGAAGCGGTGGGGCTCAACAAAGAGTTCGTGGACCGATACTTCACGTGGACGGCCTCCCGCATCGGCGGCGTCGGGATCGAGGTGATCGCCCAGGAAGTCCTGCTCCGCCACCGAAAGGCCTTCCCCGAGCGTCCGGTGAGGACGCCGGACCTGGACTGGGGCGGCGAGTACCAGTGGCGCCGGGATGGCGAGTACCACCTCTTCAACCCCGTGACCGTCTTCAAGCT
>JACQWB010000164.1 GCA_016209385.1 Candidatus Rokuibacteriota bacterium | reverse complement strand
CACGAACGTCTACTACCACCGCACGACGCGGGGGATCGACCTCCACCTGAAGGAGATCTTCCGCGACACGATGCAGATCGTCTTCCCGTGGGACCTGAGGAAGGAGCTCCACCCCTACCTCCACCTGACCGAGTGGACGCTGCTGGAGGAGGTCGGGCGCTGGCACGATTCCGACGACCCCGAGCGCAAGGCCTTCGGCCAGGAGTGGCGCCAGATCCTCGACCGCCGGCTCAAGTGGCGGATGTCCCACGAGGTGGTGCTGGACATCGCCGAGCTGCAGCGCGGGCTCGGCTTCATGAAAGCCGATGAGGTCGAGGCTCGGGTGCGGAAGTGCCTGCCGGCCCGGCTCAGGGACCTCGCCTTCAGGGTGGACATGGCGCTCCAGGACCCCCGCCCGCTCAACCCGCTGGCGCTCGGAGACCGGCAGATCTACGTCTACGACTCCGGCTCGAAGCGGGTGTCCAAGGAGCGCCTGACCGAGCTGTTCAAGTACCTGCCGGGGAAGGTCGCCCAGTGCCGGATCTTCGCCACCACCCACGAGCACGACCAGCTCCTCGCCGAAGCCCTCGAGCGGGCCCTGGGAGAGGACGCGCCGTCCATCGTCACCAACGTCTGAGCGGTTTCCGCAGCGGCCATGGACCTCCTGGAAGTCAAGCGACGGATCGCGAAAGCCCTGGTGGAGTCGATCTTCCGGAGGGCGCGCTACGGGATCACCCGGTTCACCCAGGACGCGCCCCCGTTCCGGGTCGGTCGGGAGGACTTCTCGCCCGATTTCCGCGCGGCGCGGATCGCCGAGGACGGGGACCCGATGGAGTTCCTGATCGAGGTGAAGTACCATCCCGCGATCGAGCAGTACCTCTCCGTGGAGCAGCAGCGCGGCGACAAGTCGGTCTTCCTGATGGCCCGCCAGAAGTGGCCGAACCTCTACTTCGTCTTCGTCAGCGAGCGGCCGGAGCCCGGGCGGTCGTGCTTCCAGGTGGTGAGCCTCGGGTCCTACGCAGTTGGCGGGGTGTTCACCACGGTGGACCTGGTCGACGAGAAAGCGTTCGGGCTCTTTCCCCACAACGTCGAGGACCACGAGGAGCTGGCCCGCCGCATCTTCGCGCTTCTGACCAGCGTCTGAGCCGCCGGCCCGTCGAGTCGGGAATGAGGTGACGCGCCATGGAAAAGTTTCGCGGTCTCGATTACTGCGGGGTCGAGGAGCTGCTCAGCGAGGAGGAGCGGATGGTGCGCGACGCCGTGCGCGACTGGGTGGAGGCGGAGTTCCTGCCCATCGTCCAGAAGCACCACCGGGAGGGGACCTTCCCGACCCACCTGATCCCCGAGCTCGGGGAGATGGGCGTCTTCGGCGCGACCCTCAAGGGCTACGGTTGCGCCGGCCTCGGGAACGTGGCCTACGGCCTCATCATGCAGGAGCTCGAGCGGGGCGACTCCGGGCTGCGCTCGTGCGCCTCCGTGCAGAGCGCGCTCGTGATGTACCCGATCTACTCGTACGGCTCGGAGGCGCAGAAGGAGACGTGGCTCCCCCGCCTCCAGAAAGGGGAGGTCGTCGGCTGCTTCGGCCTCACCGAGCCCGACCACGGCTCGGATCCCGGCTCCATGAAGACCCGGGCGCTCAGGAAGGGTGACCGCTACGTTCTGAACGGCACCAAGCTCTGGATCACCAACGGCTCCATCGCCGACGTCGCGGTCGTCTGGGCCAAGGAGGAAGCCAACGAGATCGGCGGCTACCTTGTCGAGAAGGGGACCCCGGGCTTCTCCACCCTCGAGATCCCGGGAAAGTTCTCGATGCGCGCCTCCATCACCTCTGAGCTCTCGTTCCAGGACTGCGCGATCCCACTCGAGAACAAGCTCCCTGGCGCCAAGGGGCTCAGGGGACCGCTCTCCTGCCTCTCCCAGGCCCGCTACGGGATCGCCTGGGGCGCCATCGGCGCGGCCATGGCCTGCTACGACTGGGTGCTCCAGTACGCCCAGTCGCGGGTCCAGTTCGGCAAGCCCATCGCCTCCTTTCAGCTCGTCCAGCGGAAGCTGGTCTGGATGCTGACCGAGATCACCAAGGCCCAGCTCCTGGCGCTCCAGGTCGGGCGGCTCAAGGATCAGGACAAGGCGCGCGCGCAGCAGATCTCGATGGCGAAGATGAACAACGTCTGGATGGCCCTGGAGACGGCCCGCATGGCGCGCGACATCATGGGCGCGGCGGGGATCGTGGACGAGCACCCGGTGATCCGCCACATGCTGAACCTGGAGACCGTGTACACCTACGAGGGGACCCACGACATCCACACCCTCATCCTCGGGCGTGATATCACGGGCCTCTCGGCTTTCGGCGACGAGTAGCGACCCACCTCCCAGGATCTCCTTGACCAGCGAAGGCCGGCGGGCGCGGTGGAGCCTCGCCATCGCGGCGTTGACCTTGACCGTGCAGAACGGTATCGTCATGGCCTTCGCCGTTCTCTACCTGCCCCTCGTCGGCGAGTTCGGGGGCTCGCGCGCCGAGGTGGCGGCGGTCCAGTCGACGGTGTTCCTCCTCGGGGGTGTCGCCGCGCCGCTCATCGGTTACGCGCTCGACCGGCTCGGCCCGCGGTGGCTCTTTCAGTCTGCCGCGGTGCTGGGGGCCGTGGGACTCCTCGGCGCAAGCCAGGCGGCGAGCCTGCCGCTGCTACTCCTGTCGTATGGCGTGATCGCCGGCCTCGGCCTCTCGGCCCTCGGCAGCCAGGCCAACATGGTCGTGGCGGCGCTCTGGTATCCCCACGCCCGCGGGAAGGCGATCGCGATCGCCGACCTCGGCACCGGCCTCGGCGCCTTCTGCTTGATCCCGGTCGCCCAGACGTTGGTCGTGCTTTATGGCTGGCGGGCGACGCTCCTCGTGTGGGCGGCCCTGCTCGTGATCATCCTGGTTCCTGCGAATGCGTTTCAGCGCGTGCCGGCGGGAACGCGCGACGCACGCGTGGTCCCGAGCCCCGGCGGCTGGACCATGGCCTCGGCAGTCCGAAGCTCGCCGTTCTGGTGGCTCATCGCCTGCCGGTTCTTCTCCTCTATCGGGTTTCCGCTGATGAACGTCCACATGGTGGCCTTCGCCATCGGCGCAGGCATTCCGCCGGTCCAGGCCTCCGCCGCGCTCGGGACCGTGAGCCTGGTCAGCCTCGGTGGTCGCCTCCTGACGGGCTGGCTCGCCGACCGCCTTGGCCGGGCAGATACGCTGACGCTGACGTACTCGAGCGCCGCCCTGGGGATCGGAAGCCTCGCCCTCCTCGCCCGGTCGGGCTGGCCGGGCTGGCTCTTCTCCTATGTGATCTTTTACGGGCTGGCCCAGGGCTCGAGCGGAATCGTCAGCTCGGCGCGCGCGGCCGACATCTTCGCGGGCCCGAGCTTCGGCACGATCTATGGCTGGATCGTGCTGGCGATGGGACCGGGTGAGGCGATCGGCGCGTGGGCGGGCGGGATGATCTACGACCTGACGGGGAGCTACCTCTGGGCCTTCGGCTTCGTCGTGGCGGTGCTGGCGCTTGGGGCGGGATCGCTCTGGCGCGTCCGGCCTCTAAGGGCGTCTTGAACGGTTGCGGGCAACGGGGCGATGCTTCGGTCCGGATAAACGGACCGAAAAGGTAGGTCCCGTTTGTGCACGCGAGGCCACATATTATGGGGCAGGGTGTGGGGGGCTATACGTAATAGAGCGTGTCGCCCACGAGTAGCCTTTTCGGATCGGGACGTCCTGAGCGCGTTCCATCCGGAAGAAGATATTGGTGGGCTAGCCCGACTTGGTTTAGTTGCGCATCCAGGTATGCTATAGTCTGACTGCGCGTGCAGCGCGGTAGGCCGGTTCGCGGAGAAGCCGGGTGTCCTTCAGCATGTAACTTCCTTATGAGCTCGCCGGCCTCGGCCCGCTCAAGGTAACGGCCGTGGTTGAACATCTCCCGGAGCTCATCTTTACTCACCCGGCGTGCCGGAGGGAGGGTCGCCATGCAACCCCTTGATCTTGAGATTCGGTCACAGCTCGCCAAATACTTGGCTGGTCAGAGCTCACTCTCTGCCTTCCAGGAGTGGTTTGTCCCGAGAGCCTGGAACATCGAGAAGCGAGCTGATCCAGCAGCGGTTGAGCTTGTCCACGAGATTGATCTTAGACTTGCTGAGTTTTCGAATGGTGACTGGACGGAGGAAGAGCTCAGGAGCAAGCTTCGGCCGCTGGCGATGCACTATACTGTGCACACGAGCGCGGCGCCTCGGACGGAATCGTCGTCCGCGATCAGACAGATCCAGGTTGTGTACCCAGGCTCACGCGTTGATATACGACCCGTAGAGGTATCTTCGTCATGAGTCTATCGCCCAGAAGCACATCGAACCAGTAAAGACCTTCCTCTTCGACGCGAAAAGTCACGTTCACGGTCACGCTAGCTCCGCGATCATCGCCTTCGAAAAAGACGGGTAGTAAGGCCTCCGGAGCCATTGGCCTTCCAGAAGGATCTCGCGGAACCAGCTTGATCACTTGACTGCCTTTAGCGAAACCCGACTTGAACGACAAAAATGCGGTGGTTGTAATGGTCATCGGTGGCATTTTTTCCGGAGGCTCTGAGCCGGAGGCACTAATAGTAACAATAAAGCGGTCTACAATTCTGATTACGCTTGCAACTCCATCCTTTTCCTGGAGGACCTTCTCGCAGAATACGGCAGTTGACAGATAGGGACCTCCAGGCTCCTCAGTCATTGCCTATCTCCTACCTCAAGAGTTCGCCTCAGGTCCACGTAGAGTTCGATCTCGTGGCCATCAGGGTCGGGAATAGAGAAAGACGCGCTGTCGCGGCCCTCCATCTCCCCGAATGGCTCAAGACCGTGCGCCTCGACCCAGCGCCGCGCCTCCGCGAGCTCCTCGAGGGTCGTCCCCAGTTGAAAGGCGATGTGGTAGAGACCAGGTGCGCCTTTGGGCCGGGTCCCCGCGCCGGAGGCGTGGGTGGGCCCCTCGATGCGCGCCAGCTCGATCGAGAGGTCGTGGTGATGCGGCCCCGCGGAGAAGAACGCGATCCTGCCGCCCTTGCCTCGCCCGACGTCTTTCAGCCCGAGGACGTCCCGGTAGAAGTGGATCGAGGCCTCCAGATCCCGGACGAAGAGCGAGACATGGCCGAGCTCCGTGACCCTGAGCCGGTCTGGCATCGCGGCGGTAGTGTATCATAGGGACCCATGACCGCGCCCGACGCTTCAGGCTCAGGACACACGAGCGTCGCCGCTCCCGGTGTCCTCGCGGCTCCGGTGGCCCGCGTGCGCCCCAACGCCCGGCTCCTCGCGCTCCTGGCCGTCGGTCACATGGTCATCGACGTCAACCAGGGCGCACTCCCCGCGATCCTGCCGTTCCTGCGCGAGACCTTCGCGCTCTCCTACGCGGCTGCGGGCACCATCATGCTGGTCGCGAACGTGACCTCCTCGGTGATCCAGCCGCTCTTCGGCTACCTCTCCGACCGGACCGCGCGGCGCTGGCTGCTCCCCGTGTCGGCCTCTGTCTCCGGGCTCGGCCTCGCGCTCACGGGCGTCGCGCCGAGCTACGCGGCGGTCCTGGCCCTGGTCGTCGTCATGGGCTTCGGCGTCGCGGCCTATCACCCCGAGGGCTACAAGACCGCGAGCCACGTGGCGGGCGATCGAAAGGCGACGGGGCTCTCCTTCTTCTCCATCGGCGGGAACGTGGGGATCGCCCTGGGTCCCCCGATCATCACGACCCTCGTCACCGGCTTCGGCCTCGCGGGGAGCCTCGCGATGCTCCTGCCGAGCCTCGCGGTCGCCGCGCTCCTGACCGTCTCGCTCCCCTCGTTCTCGGCGCCCGTGCAGGTGCAGGCCCAGGCACGGAGCGCGGAGGGAGGGCGCACCATGGTGGGGGCCATGGCGCTCCTGATCCTGGTCGTCACGCTCCGCTCCTGGACGTCCCTGGGCCTCACCACCTTCGTTCCGTTCTTCTACATCGACTACCTGAAGGCCGACCCGCGGCTCGTGGGCCCGCTCCTCTTCGTCTTTCTGGGCGCGGGCGCGCTCGGCACCCTGGTGGGCGGCCCTCTCGCCGACCGGTGGGGCGCCCGGCGCTTCATGGTCAGCGTCTTCTTCCTCGCGACGCCGCTCACGCTCGCCTTTCTCTTCGCCCGCGGCGCCTGGGCGTTCCTGCTCCTGGGCGCGGCCGGCTTCGTGCTCGTGTCCACCTTTTCGGTGTCGGTGGTCCTCGGGCAGGCGTACCTGCCGAGGCACCTGGGGATGGCCTCGGGGCTCATCGTGGGCTTCGCGATCGGCACCGGCGGCCTCGGCGTGGCGCTCCTCGGCTGGGTCGCCGATCACTGGGGGCTCCTGGTCGCCCTCGGCATCGCCGGGGTGATGCCGTTGCTCGGGTTCTTCGCGGCGCTCTTCCTCCCCGAACCCCGGCGTGGCTGAGCGCGTGGCTCGCCGTGGCGCCGGGGCCGTGGTCGGCTCACTGGCGGCTTCCACCGGCCGCCGCGGGTGTGGTATAAGGGGCTCTGGTCGGACTCGATCATGACGCTCTTCTCCTCCTTCCAGGACGGGGAGCAGGCCCTCCTGATCGACCAGCGGGGGCGCCGTCACCTTCTCACCCTCCGCAAGGGTGACGCCTTCCACTCCGATCGCGGGTGGATTCCTCACGACGCCATCATCGGCCAGCCCGAGGGGAGCTGGGTGCGCACCTCCCTCGGGCTCAGATACCTCGCCCTCCGGCCAACCCTCGCCGAGTACGTGCTGGAGATGCCGCGCGGGGCCCAGGTGATCTACCCGAAGGACCTCGCGATGATCCTGTTCTGGGCCGACATCTTCCCCGGAGCGCGGGTGCTCGAGGCCGGAACGGGCTCGGGAGCCCTGACGCTCGCGCTCCTCCGGGCTGTCGGCCTCGAAGGCAAAGTCATCACCTACGAGCAGCGGGAAGAGTTCGCGCGCCGGGCCCTCGCCAACATCCACGCGCGGCTCGGCGAGGTCACGAACCTGCTGGTCCGCTTCCTCCCCGTGGAGGAGGGGCTTCCCGACGAGGAGCCCGTGGACCGCGTGATCCTGGACCTGCCCGAGCCCTGGCGCCTGGTCGAGGCGGTCGCGACGGTGCTTCGACCGGGCGGGATCTTCCTCGCCTACGTGCCGACGATTCTCCAGTCCCACCAGGTGGCCGAGGCGCTCCGCCGGCATCCGGCCTACGCCCTCGTGGAGACCTTCGAGACGCTCTTCCGGCCCTGGAACATCGAGGGGCTCTCCGTGCGGCCGTTCCACCGGATGGTGGCTCACACCGGCTTCATCACGGTAGCCCGACGGGTCGTCCCGGAGGAGCTCCCCGGCGATAGCGCCGCCTCCTGAATACGGTGTGACGGCGCTCGATCGCCTCTTCGGCCTCAGCGCGCGCGGCACCACCGTCGGCACCGAAGTGACCGGCGGCCTCACCACGTTCATGGTGATGTCCTACATCATCTTCGTGAACCCCGCTATCCTCTCGTTCTCGGGGATCAAGGAGCTGCAGGGCCAGGGCCCGGCCTTCGCCCCGACGCTCGCCGCCACGTGCCTGGTGGCCGGACTGGCGACGCTCGCCATGGGAGTCTTCACCAACTACCCGCTCGCCATCGCCTCGGGGATGGGGCTCAACGCGGTGGTGGCGTTCCAGCTCGTCGCGGGGATGAAGCTCCCCTGGCCCGCCGCCATGGGCGTCGTGTTCCTGGAGGGGGTGGCGATTACGATCCTGGTGCTCACGGGGTTTCGCGAGGCCATCATGAACGCCATCCCGATGGCCCTCAAGCAGGCGATCGGCGTGGGGATCGGCCTGTTCATCCTCTTCATCGGTCTCGTGTCGGCGGGCTTCGTGAAGCCCGGCCCGCCAGGCGTGCCTGTGACGCTCGGCGCCCTCACGACGGCGCCGGTGGTGGTGGCGCTGGTCGGGCTCTTCCTCACCCTCTGGCTGCAGGCCCTTCGGGTGAGGGGCGCGCTGCTCCTCGGGATCCTCCTCACGACCCTGGTCGCGGTCGTGGTGAACGCGGCCTCCGGCGGCACGGCGTTCCCGACCCCGGGGCAGGCTGTCATCCCGTCGCGGATCGTCGAGCTTCCTGACTTCTCCACGCTCGGCCAGGGGCTGAACCTGGAGGTTTTTGTCAGCGTCGGGATCATCGCAGCGCTGGTCACGATCTTCTCCATCATGCTCTCCGACTTCTTCGACACGATGGGGACGGTGATCGGCATCGGTAGCGAAGCCGGCTGGCTCAACCGGGACGGGCGGCTCCCCAGGCTGAACCGGGTCCTCCTGATCGACTCGCTGGGCGCCGTCGCGGGAGGCGCGGCGGGGGCTTCATCGGCGACAACCTACATCGAGTCGGCGGCCGGAGTCTCCGAAGGCGCCAAGACCGGCCTCGCCTCGGTCGTCACCGGGCTCTGCTTTCTCCTGGCGCTCTTCTTCGCGCCGGTGGCGGGGATCGTCCCGCCGCAGGCCACCGCGGCGGCGCTGATCGTGGTGGGCTACCTCATGTGCCGGATCGTGAGGGAGATCCCCTTCGCGGACCTGGAGGAGGGATTCCCGGCGCTCCTGGTCCTCACGGTGATGCCCTTCACGTACTCGATCACCAACGGCATCGGGGCGGGCTTCGTCGCCTACGCGTTTCTGAAGCTCGTGCGGGGCAAGGCCGCGGAGGTCCACCCGATGATGTACGGCGCCGCGCTCGCCTTCGTCGTGTACTTCGCGCTCCCCTGGCTCCGCGCCCTCGGTCGCTTCTAGCTGCACGCGGGGCGCGCCCGGCCCGGCGCCGGCGGGTGGTGGCACGCTTCGCGGTCGTGTGCTAAGCTCGATCAGCCATGATGATCAGCGCGATGCGGCGGTACCTGAAGTCGCTCCATCTCCTCCTCGGGATCGTAATCGTGGCCTTCATCGGCACCACGTTCCTCGTGTGGGGGAAGGGGAGCATCACGGGGAGTGATGTCACTGCCCCGGCCACGGTGAACGGCGAGGACATCTCCCAGGAGCGCTACCAGCGGCGCTATCAGGAGTTCGTGGAGTACTACCGGCAGCTCTTCCGCGACCGCTTCACCGACGAGCAGGCCCAGCGAATGGGTCTCTCCCAACTGGTCCTCAACGACCTGATCGACGAGACGCTCGTCGCGCAGTGGGTGGCGGCCGAGGGCCTCACGGTGTCCGACGAGGAGCTGCGCGCCCGGATCCAGGGCATGCGGGCGTTCCAGCAGGGCGGTCGCTTTTCCCGCGACCGCTACCTCCGTGTGCTCAAGGAGAACCGGCGCGAGCCGGCCGGCTTCGAGGCTGACCTGCGGCGGGCACTGGCCCGGCGGAAGGCGGAGGAGACGATCAGGGCCGGGATCAAGGTCTCGGAGGCCGAACTCCGCCAGGCCTATGAGCTCAGGCGCGAGAAGGTGCGCGCCGTCTGGGTGCTCGTGGAGACCGCGCCCTTCCTCGCGAAGGTCGCCGCCAGCGACGACGAGATCCAGGCGTACCTGAAGGACCACCCGGCGGAATTCCAGCGCCCCGAGCGCCGGCGGGTCCAGTACGTGGTGGTCGCCCCGAAGGCGTTCCCCCAGAAGGTGTCTGACGCCGAGGTCGAGGCCTACTACAAGGATCGTGGCAGGGAGTTCGAGCGGCCCCACCGGGTCCGTGCCGCCCACGTGCTCGTGCAGGTGCCGGAGGTGGGCGGTAGCGAGGCCGAGCAGAAATCGAGGGCGAGGGTCGAAGAGGTCATCCGGCGCGCCAAGGCGGGCGAGGACTTCGCCAAACTCGCCAAGGAGATCTCCGAGGATCCGGCATCTGCCGGCAGCGGTGGCGACATCGGCTTCGTCTCGCGCGGCGACCTGGTTCCCGCCTTCGAGCAGGCCGTCTTCGCCCTGAAGAAGGGGGAGGTCTCGCCGGAGCCGGTCCGGACGCCGTTCGGGTATCACGCCATCAAGGTCCTCGATATCCAGGAGGCTGACAAGCGCCCGCTCAAGGAGGTGGCCGCCCAGATCACGGAGAAGCTTCAGGCCGAGCGGAGCGACCGGGCCGCCGTCGCGAAGGCCGACGAGGCCGCCTCCGCGCTCCGGACTGTCAAAGACTTCGCCGACGAGGCACGAAAGCTCGGGCTCGAGCCGAAAGAGGCGACGCTCGCGCGTGGGGTCGCGCTCGAGGGCGTCGGCCGCGACGCGGAGCTGGAGGAGACCGTCTTCTCCGTCGCCGCGGGGGGGACCTCGGGTCCGCTCAAGACCGCCGCTGGCTATGTGCTCCTCAAGGGCGTCGAGCATTTGCCGGCTGCGGTCCCGCCGCTGGGCGAGATCAAGGAGCAGGTAGCCCTGGCGGTCAAGCGCCCGAAGGCCGAGGCGCAGGTGCTGGAGCGGGCCAAGGCGCTGGGGCTCGCCGCGGCCAGGGGGGAGGACTTCGTGGCGCTCGCGGCGAAGGAGGGCTCTCCCACGGGAGACACCGGTCTCGTTTCGCAGAGCGACCCTCCCAAGGATCCGAAGCTCCCCCGCGAGGTCCTGCGCCTCGCCTTCCAGACGGGGGTGGGGAAGATCAGCGAGCCGGCCAAGACGCCGCAGGGGATGTACCTGGTGAAGACGCTGGAGCGTCACCCGCCGGATCCGTCCGGCTTCGACAAGGAGCGGGGGGAGCTCGAGAAGCAGCTGCTCGAGCTGAAGCAGGCTGACGCCTGGCAGAGCTGGGTGGCGACGCTCCGCGCAAAGGCGAAGATCCAGGTGCAGGCCCAGCTCCAGTAGCGCTCGCGGGATTCACGTGCGCCTGAAGAAATCCGTCGCCGACCTGATCCTGTGGGAGCGCGTTTGCCGGGTGGCGACGGTCAGCGAGGCCGGTGTCCCCCATGTGGTTCCGGTCTGCCACGTCCTGCTGGACGGGAAGATCTACTTCGCCTCCGGGAATGACGCAAAAAAGGTCCTGAACCTCAAGGAGAACCCGCGCGTAACGGTGACCGTGGACGTCTACTCGGACAACTGGGCCCACCTGAAGGGCGTGATGGTCCAGGGGACCGCCAGGCTGATCGAGAAGGGCCCGCGCTTTAGGAAGGTGCGCGCGCTCCTCTACAAGAAGTACCCCCAGTACCCCGACGAAGCCGCCCTGGACGAGTCGGACTCGGTCGTCGTCGAGGTCACCCCCACCCACGCCTTCGCCTGGGGCGTGGAGTAGCCCTCAGGGGGACAGCATGAAGGGAATGCTCGCGGCGCTCTACGAATACGGTGTGTGGGCGAACAATCGCCTGCTGGCGAAGGCGACGCACCTGGGCGACGACCAACTCGGCCAGAAGCTGACGAAGGGGGCGAACCCAATTCTCCCGACCTTCGCGCACTTGGTGGGCGCAGACCTGCGCTGGTTTGCTCGCTGGCGAGGTGAGACGGCGCCGACGCTCTCGGTCACCGACTTTCCCACACTGGAGGCCGTGCGCCGGCGGTGGGAAGAGCTCTACCCGGTTCGACGTGCGTACATCGCATCCCTGGACGGGGCCAAACTGCTTGAGCCGATCCTGTGGGTTCGCGATGAGGGATCGGTAACAATCCCGCGCTGGCAGGCGATGCTCCAGTGTGCAAACCACGGAACGCAACACCGGAGCGAGATCGCTGCCATGCTCACCGACCTGGGCCACTCGCCCGGTAACATCGACTTCGTCCTCTACTGCCTGGAGTCCGCGCGGGCCTGAGCCAGCGAAGCTTCGCCGCGGCGGCCACCACTCCGAACCCTTCCGGTCTCAGCCCCGGGCCCCTCCGTAGCCATACGGAGAAGCTCCACGAACGCGCGCGCGGCCGGCGCGAGAACCCGGGCCTCGTGGTGGATCACGTGGAAGTGCCGGCGGATCGGGACGCCGCGGAGACGGACCGTCCGCAGGCGTCGCGCCGCCAGCTCTCCCCGGATTGCGTGAACCGAGACGAACGCCACCCCCAGGCCCGCCATCACCGCCTCCTTGATCGCCTCCGTGTGGTCGAGCTCCATCGCCACGCTGAACCGGATCCCTGCCTGCCCGAGCGCCCGCTCGGTCACCTGGCGGGTGGCCGATCCCTCCTCCCGCATCAGCAGGCGCTCGCCTGTGAGGTTGCCGGGCGGGATCGAGCCGCGCCGGGCCCAGGGGTGCTTGGGAGGCACGATCAGCATCAGCTCGTCCAGCAGGCCGGCGGTGAGACAGCGCTCGCCCGGCCCGAGGACGTGGCCGCCCACGACGCCGAGGTCCAGCTCGTTGGCCCGGACCCGCTCCTCGATGACTCGCGAGTTCGCGATCCTGAGGCTCACCTGGATCGCCGGGTAGCGGGTCTGGAACGCGGCGATCAGTCTCGGTAGGACGTATATCCCCGGCGTCGTGCTCCCGCCGATCAGGAGGCTTCCGCGCCTGAGGCCCTGGAGCTCGCCGATGGCGTCCCGGGCGCCCTGGAGCGTGGCGAAGAGGCGGAGGGCGTGCTCTTGGAGGAGCCGGCCGGCCTCGGTCAGGGCCACGGTCCGGCCGAGGCGGTCGAAGAGGCGCGTGCCGAGCTCCGCCTCCAGCTCCTTGACGTGCTGGGAGAGGGCGGGCTGGGTGAGGTGGAGCGACTCCGCCCCGCGCCGGAAGCTCCGGGCCCGAGCCACGGCGACGAACACCTCGAACTGGCGCAGGGTCACCCTCGACTCCTGAGAAGTAGAACTTATCAAATTAAAAAGTAATTACTATTAGACCTTATATCATGCCTCCGCCTATCCTGGGAAGCGGGGAGATCCCGGGGACAGACGCGATGGTTCCAGCCAAGCCGGTCGCCGTGAAACCGCACGCGCCTCGCCTGAGCGAGGAGATGCACGTCCGGTTGCGCGAGGCAGTGCGGCGGGCCTACTCGGCGGCGGCGCGCCGGCCTGAGGTCAAGCACGCGTTCCCGGTGGGCAGGGAATTCGCCGCGAGCGTGGGCTACCCGGCCGACCAGCTCGCCTCGCTGCCGTCGGCTTCGGTCAACGCGTTCGCCGGGGTTTCAAACGTTGCCGTGCTGGCGGACATTCCGCGGCGGGCGCGCGTCTTGGACCTTGGCTGCGGCGCGGGGCTCGACCTGTTGGTTGCCGCCCGGCGGGTGGGGCCCGAGGGCAGGGTGATCGGGGTCGACTTCAGTGAGGAGATGCTGGCCCTGGCCCGTCTGGCCGTGGCCGAGGTCGGGGCTGGGAACATCGGGTTGTGTCGGGCCGACGCCGAGCGCCTGCCGATCAAGAGCGGGTCGGTGGACGTCGCCCTCGTCAACGGCATCTTTAACCTGAACCCCGCCCGTGAGATGATCTTCCTCGAGCTGGCGCGGGTGGTGCGGGCGGGCGGGACCGTCTTCGCGGCGGAACTCATCCTGCGCGAGGCGCTTCCCGCCGAGACGGGCTTCAGCGAAGCCGACTGGTTCGCCTGAATCGCGGGCGCCAAGGAGGGCGGCGCCTTCCTCGACGAGTTCCGGGCCGCAGGGTTTCGCGACGCGGCGCTCCTGCGAGTGAGCCGGAACCCCCGGACCAAGGACCCGCGCGTGGTTGCCGCAGAGGTGCTGGCCCGCAGATGAGGGAGCCGCTAGGGTCGGGCCTTCTAGGAGGGTCGGAGGGGGCCTCGACGGCCCCCTCCGAGGCCTCCCCCAGGAATCGGTTGCGCGGGCGAAGCCCGCGCTCGAACGGCATTACTCCGACAGGCTTCTGGCCGCGGGACGGCGCCCGATGAGTGCGACAGCGTGAAAGCCATCTATCTCGACCACAACGCCACGACGCCGCTGGATCCGGCCGTGGTCCAGGCGATGCAGCCGTTTCTCCGGGAGCACTTCGGCAACCCGTCGAGCGCCCACGCCTACGGGCGGATCGCCCGTGAGGCCGTCGAGCGCGCCCGCGCGCAGGTCGCCGACCTCCTCGGGGCCCGGCCGGCAGAGATCGTCTTCACGAGCGGCGGGAGCGAGGCGAGCAACCTGGCCCTCAAGGGGCTCGTCCTGCCGGCCCTCATGAAGTCGGCGGCGGACATCCACCTGATCACGAGCGCCGTCGAGCATCCCGCCACCCTGGAGCCGTGTGCCTTCCTCGAGCGCCTGGGATGCCGGGTCACCGTCCTGCCAGTCAATCGTTATGGCCTCGTGGATCTTGACGCGTTGCGCAACGCGCTGCGTCGGCCAACCCTCCTCGTCAGCATCATGCACGCCAACAACGAGGTCGGCACGCTCGAGCCCATCCGAGAGATCGCGGCCCTGGCGCATACTCACGGCGCGCTCGTCCATACGGACGCCGCCCAGTCTGCGGGGAAGATCCCGGTCAGCGTGGACGAGCTGGGCGTGGACCTCCTGTCGCTCGCCGGCCACAAGCTCTACGCTCCGAAAGGGGTGGGCGCTCTCTACGTGAGGCAGGGCCTCACCCTCGAACCGTTGATCCACGGGGCCGGCCACGAGGGTGGGCGCCGCGCGGGGACGGAGAACGTTCCCTACCTGGTGGGGCTGGGGGCGGCGTGTGAGATCGCGCGCCACTCGCTGCCGGTGGCGACCGAAACCCTGCGCCGCCTGCGCGACCGGCTGTGGGATCGCCTGCGCGAGGGACTGGGCGACGCCCTCGTGCTGAACGGCCATCCCGAGCGCCGGCTCCCCAACACGCTGAACGTGAACTTCATCGGCCACGTGGGCGCCGACCTGCTGGAGGCGGTTCCCGAGATCGCCGCCTCGACCGGGGCGGCGTGCCACGAGGGCCAGATCCACCTCTCCCCCGTCCTGCGGGCGATGGGGGTGCCGGCGGAGCAGGCGCGGGGCGCGGTCCGCCTGAGCGTCGGTCGGTTCACGACAGAAACGGAAGTCGATCGAGCCGCCGAGCTGCTCGTGACCCGGGCCCGTGCCATGGCGGTCAAGTAGCGCCCCGAGATCCATTGGGCCCAGCGGATCGCAAGAGGAGGAGGCTATGAAGACGCGGTGGATCCCTGGAGTGGTGGTGCTCGTCGTCGCAGGCCTGATCGGCATCGTGGCTGCCGAAGCGCCGAAAAGCGAGGTCTTCGATTTCAGCGACGAGGTGAAGAAGGGCGATCAGCGCGCCGGGTTCACCCTCAAGCAGATGGTCAAGACCCCCGGATACACGGCGGGCGCGATCGTCGTCAAGGAAGAGATCAAGATGCACCGGCACAAGGATGGCAACCACGTCATTTACATCATCAGCGGCAAAGGGACGGCGATCCTGGACGGCAAGGCGATCGCGCTCAAGCCGGGGACTGTCGTCCACATCCCGAAGGGCTCGAGCCACAACATCAAGGCCGAGGGTGGCGAGCTGACGATCCTGGACTTCGCCCAGCCGCCCTTCGACCCGGCGAAGATGGAGTGGATCAAGTAGCGGAGCTGACGCCTCACCAACGGGGGATCGGACGATGGCAACCAGCTGGCACATCAACGGCGATTACGTGCTTGCCTGCAACTGCGATTACGGCTGCCCGTGCAACTTCAACGCGCGGCCGACGATGGGCTTCTGCCAGGGCGCGGTCGGGTTCCAGGTGGCCGATGGCGCGTACGGTGACGTCCGGCTCGACGGGCAGAAGGTCGCCGTCGCGGTCAAGTGGCCGGGGGCGATCCACGAGGGCAACGGGGTCGCCGCGATCTATATCGACGAGGGCGCCTCGCCGACTCAGCGCGAGGCTCTGGCCAGGATCGTTTCGGGCGAAGCCGGAGGGCTGCCGTGGGCGATCTTCGCCACGACGTTCTCCCATGTCCTCGGCCCCTATTTCGTAAAGATCGCCATGAAGGTCGCGGGCAAGGAGACCGAGGTCAGCGTGAACGGGCGCATCAGGATCTCCTTCCAGCCGATCCGAAACCCTGTGACCAAGGCGGAGGCCAATCCCAAGGTGGTGCTGCCCCAGGGGTTCGTCTTCCAGGAGGGCGAGCAGTACGCGCTCAAGGAGTTCTGGGTCAGCGAGGGCCGTGAGCTCGTCTTCGCCCATCCGGGCAAGTGCGGCGAGCTGGCGAAGGTGCGCTGGCAGGGTCCCTGACCGACGCCGCAAGCCTCGGCACGCAAACCCGGAGGCCGCTTCCCGGTCCGGTCCGCGTCCGCTCGGAAATCGGAGGGGGCCTCGACGGCCCCCTCCGAGGCCTCCCCCAGAAATTGGTTGCGCGGGCGAAGCCCGCGCTCGAACGAGATCCGCCACGCTGCCAGGGACTCGCATGCCTCCACCCCACCGCCTCCGGCTGTGCTATCGTAAGGCCCTGCAGCTAATCTCGGCGGACGGGGGTGTGTGACGATGGCCAAGATCCTCTACGTAGGCACTGCGGGGAGCGACGATCCAACCCGCGCGGGCTTTCCGTTCAACTTCGCTCTCGGAGCTATCGACGCCGGGCACCAGCCGGAGATCTTTCTCGCCGGTGAGGCCGCCTATCTGATGAAGGCGGCGGTCGCCAGCGAGGTCGTTCCGGTCGCCATGCCGCCGCTCTCCGAGATGCTGAAAAAGGTCATCGACCACGGGGTGCCGATCTACGTCTGAGGCAAATGCTCGGTGGCCCGTGGGGTCACCGACGAGGACCTCAAAGGGAAGAACGCCCAGTTCGTTACACCGAAGGTGTTCGCCGAGAAGGTCGCCGCGGCGGACAAGGTCGTTTCGGTGTAGCCATGAAGCTCAAGGCCAACGGCATCGAGATCCACTACACGATCGAGGGGGAGGGCCCCGTGGTCACGCTGAGCCACTCCCTCGGCTGCAACCTCAGCATGTGGGACGACCAGGCGCGCGCGCTCCGCGGGCGTTACCAGGTCCTCAGGTTCGACACGCGTGGGCATGGCCAGACGAGCGCGCCGCCGGGCCCGTACACCCTGGAGCAGATGGCGGACGACCTCTACGGCCTCCTCGCAGGCGTGGGGATCAGGGAGACGCACTTCGTTGGGCTCTCCATGGGCGGGATGATCGGCCAGGTCGTCGCGCTCGAACACCCGGAGATGGTCAAGAGCCTGGTGCTGTGCGATACGACGAGCCGGTACCCTGCGGAGATGTGGCCGGTCTGGGAGGAGCGGATCCGCACAGTGGAGGCCAAGGGGATGGAGCCGATGGTCGAGCCCACGCTCCAGCGGTGGTTCACCGCGCCCTTCCGCGAGCGGCGCGCCGACGTGATGGACCGGGTGCGGGTCATGCTGAGAACGACGCCCCCGCAGGGCTATATCGGCTGCTGTCATGCCATTCCCAAGATCGACGTCACCGATCGCCTGGGAGCGATCCACTGCCCGGCGCTGGTGATCGTCGGGGAGGAAGATCCGGGGACCCCGGTGGAGATGGGACGCGCGATCCACGCCGCGCTCCCGTCGGCCGAGCTGGCCATCCTGCGCTCGGCCTCGCACCTCTCCAACCTGGAGCAGCGGGAGGAGTTCAACCGGGTACTCCTGGGATTCCTCGGCAAGGTCACGGGGCGAAGCTCGCTCTAGGATGAGCCGTCACGCCGATCCGCCGCCGGTTCCCGACCGCCCGCCGGCCCCCGAGCCCACCTACGCGGAGCGCGCCCGGACGCTCGTCTATCTCGGGCGCGCCGGGACGCTCTCCACGCTCTCGGTGAAGCACCCTGGGCACCCGTTCGCCTCGCTGATGCCCTACGCTCTCGACGAGCGAGGCCGCCCGATCTTCCTGATCAGCGCGATGGCGATGCACACGCAGAACCTTCAGGCCGACCCTCGAGCGAGCCTGCTCGTCACCCAACCCGGATGGACTGGAGATCCCCTCGCGGCCGGGCGCGTGACCCTCATGGGCGAGGCGCTGCCGCTCGCGAAGCCGGATGCGGGCGCCGGGCGGGCGGCGTATCTGGCCCGCCACCCGAACGCCGCGTACTGGGTGGACTTCGAGGATTTCGGCTTCTATCGCCTGGAGGTGGCCGACGTGTATTTCGTGGGCGGCTTCGCCGCGATGGACTGGGTGTCCGCGGAGGCATACCGCGAGGCGCGCCCGGATCCGCTGGCCGACGCCGCAGCGGGAATCGTCGAGCACATGAACCGGGACCATCCCGACGCCCTGCTGACGCTGGCCCGGGTCCGGGCCGGCGCGACGGCCGACGAGGCGTCCATGGTCTCGGTGGATCGCCTCGGGTTCAAGCTCAGGCTCAGGAGCGGGCAGCGTCTCTACAGCGTGCGGATCGCCTTCCCGCGCGAAGTCACAACACCCGAGTTCGCCCGCGCCGCTTTCATCGAGATGCTGAGGACCGCCCGCCAGGGCGTCGCGCCTTGACCTTCCCGAACTGCGCCCCCGGGAGAGGCTTCGGAGAGGCCCGGGTCCCACGCCCGCAGGGGCAGCGGGCCTCGCGATCACCGTCCTCTTGAAGTGCCGGTGGCGGGCGCCGTGAACCGGCTACTTCTTGAGGACCACAACCTCCCCGGTCAACTCGAACTCGCGGTCCTTCGCCCCAGACTGGGGCTAGTACACCACCGTCCGGTCGTATTCCATGATCAGCTGTGCATAGCGCTTGACGTCGATCTTCACCGCGCCAGGGACTCGCTTGAGGTCTTCGTCCAAGACCCCCCGGGCCTGGGCTCACCCCCCTCAGACGTAGACGGGGATCTGGTGGTCAACTGCGAACTGGAACAGTTCTTCCAGGTGCGGTAGACCGACTGGCTGCACATGCCTGCGTAGTTCCGGCCGGACGAGCTGAGTGGCATCGCCCGCGAGAACAATGCCGACCTCGATTCCGGACTCTTTGGCGCCCCTGGCGACAAAGAATGGGAGCCCAGCTCGGGTCGAGTTGTCAATCCCATAGGTCGCGGTGACGAGCAATCTGGCCATGGGCCTCCTTTCTCAGTCTCTAGCCCACGTTCCGCATCGGGCCGAACCCCCATCTCGGGGCCCATTCTCTTGAAACCCGAGGCTTGCGATGCTTCCGTTTCTCCTCGCAGCCCGCCCTAGGCAATCGGAGGGGGCCTCGACGGCCCCCTCCGAGGCCTCCCCCAGGAATCGGTTGCGCGGGCGAAGCCCGCGCTCGAAAGGGCATTACTCCGACAGGCCCCTAGCTGCCGGGGCGGCGGCCGTTGGCGATCCGGCCGTTGACCCACTGCCAGCGCGTGGCGAGAGCCTCCTTCCAGCGCGGGAAGCGCACCCAGGCGAAGGCGGGGAGCCCTTTGAGGTCGTCGAACATCGAGTAGATCACCGGCGTGACGAGGAGAGTGACCAGGAGCGAGAGGAGCTGGCCGCCCACCACTACGGTCGCGAGCGACGCCCGCGACGCCGCCCCGTCGCCCCGGCCCAGGGCCACCGGCAGCATCCCTGCGATGATCGCCAGAGTTGTCATCAAGATCGGACGGAAGCGGGCGCGGTCGGCCTGCATCTGCGCCTCGAAGCGCGGGAGGCCGCGGCCGCGGAGGACGTTCGTGTAGTCGACCTGGAGGATCGCGTTCTTCTTGACGACGCCCATCAGCAGGAAGAGGCCCATGATCGAGTAGATGTTGAGCGTCTTCCCCACGATCAGGAGCGTCAGCAGCCCGAACGGGATCGCGAGGAACATGGAGGCCATGATCGTGATGGGGTGGACGAAGGACTCGAACTGGGCGGCCAGCACGATGTAGATGAAGACGAGGGCGAGGGCGAAGGCGATCAGGAAGTTCTGGATCGCCTCGGCGAGGAGCTTCCCCCGCCCGACGGTGACGGTGCCGTACTCCGGCGGCATCT
>JACQWB010000163.1 GCA_016209385.1 Candidatus Rokuibacteriota bacterium | reverse complement strand
GTACCCGCCCCTTCCGGAACCTTCCCCCGTTGCAGTTCGAGCCGAGGGGCTGCCGACGAGCCGCAGGCGTGGCAGTTCGAGCCGAGGCGCTTCGGCGCAGGCAGCTTCATCGCCTGCGCCAGCGGTGAGGCGGGACCCGAGTAAGTAACAGCCACGAGGCGAGGCCCGAGTCAATTGCGCGGGCCGGGTACCCACTCCGGAGGAGTGGGTGCGCGCTCGGAGTGGAACATCATGAACTCGGCGGTGTGGCTCAGGCAAGCCGCGCGGCTTACTGAGACGGCCAACTGGACTAGCGCGGGGCAAAGATGGGCGCCCCCCGGGACCCGCCCGACGGGCCTAACTGGGCACTACGGAAAGCAAAAATCGCTTGTCGGGTTCCGCTCCTGTGCTAAGATAGGGCGGCTTTTATGAATCGGGAGCCCAAACACAGCGACGAAGAAGGCGACGACTTGCCCGAGCCGCCGCGCAGCATCTTCTCGGAAGCGTGGTTCCGTGCGCTCGTTGCCGGGGTGGTGCTCGTGGTCCTCGCTGTCTTCGCCCTCCCGTACGTTCTCGAGCGATGGAGCCCGACGCCACCGCCGACGCCGGTCGTGAAGGCTCCGATCCCACCTCCGCCACCGCCGCTCGAAACACCGCCGGTGCAGAAAGCGGAGGCGCCCAGGACCACCCCGGGCCTACCAGCCGCCAAGCCCGAAGCCGCGCCGCCGAAGACGCCGGCCAAGCCTGCCCAACCGGAAGCGAAACCGCCGGCGCGGCCACTGGCGAAGGCGCCCGAACCGGCGCCGAGCAAGGCCGGCACCGGCGGCGACTACTGGGTGCAGGTGGGTGCCTTCAGCGACCAGGCGAACGCGGCACGGCTGGCGGCGCAGCTGAGCGCGGAGAAGTATCCGGCCCAGCGACTCTCGCTCGAGCGACCGGTGGCGGGCGCCCACGAGGTGTTTGTCGTCGGCGCGCCGCTGCGCGAGGTGAACGGCAGGCTCCCGACAAAGGAGTTGCGGGCGGAGGCCGTGGGGCCGGAGGTCGTGATCCGGCCAGTACTGCCCCTGAAGGAGGCCGTGAGCCTCTCGAAGGAGCTTTCCCGGCACGGCCTCAGTGTGAAGATCCGCCGCGCCAGCTCCACCGCCACGTTCCACGTCGTCCGCGTCGGAGGGTATCCGGACCGGCAGCGCGCCCAGACCGTCCAGAAGGACCTGGCCGGCAAGGGATTCGCCGGCTTCATCGTGCGGCGCGAGGGGCGATGACCGAGACGGGCACGCTCGTCGTCCTCGTCACGACTCCATCCGTCGAGGACGGGCAGACCATCGCACGAACGCTGGTCACGGAGCGCCTGGCCGCCTGCGTCAGCGTGGTTCCCGGGATCCGCTCCTTCTTCGTCTGGGAGGGGCGCACCCAGGACGAGGCGGAGGCGCTGCTCGTCGTCAAGACCCGCCGCGAGCGCTACGAGGCGCTCGAGCGTCGCATCCTCGAGCTGCATCCGTACTCGGTACCGGAGATCCTGGCGCTCTCAGTCGAGGCAGGTTCCGCGACCTACCTGAGCTGGGTCGGGGAAACCGTCGGCACGGAAGGGGGGTGATTTCGGTGACGAAGAACGATCTGATCAATGCGGTGGCAGCCCACGGGCTCTCCAAGCGGCAGGCCGCGACGGTGGTCGAGTCGGTGTTCGACACGATCTTCCGCTGCTTCGACCGGGGGGAGGACGTGAAGATCGTCGGCTTTGGGCATTTTCGTATCAGGAAAAAGGCCTCCCGCCGGGGTCGGAATCCCCAAACCGGAGACAGCATCGAGATCACTGCTCGAAAGGTGCTCACATTCAAGCCCAGCAAGGGGTTGAAGCTTCGCATCAACCAGGGTTGAGCGCTCCGGGTGTCATGCCCCAGGAGATCCCGGACAAGCTCTACTACCGGATCGGCGAGGTTGCGGCACTGACAGGTGTCCCGGCATATGTCCTTCGCTACTGGGAGTCCGAGTTCAAGCTCCTCCGCCCCAAGAAGAGCCTCGCCGGCCAGCGTCTCTACCGCAGGCGCGACCTGGAGCTGGTGACGCGCATCAAGACGCTCCTCTATGAGGAGCGGCTCACCCTCGAGGGCGCCAAGAAGCGCCTGGCTGCCGAAGCCCATGGTAGGAGCGCTCGGCCCGACCCGGGCGTACGGGAGGCGGTCTACGGCGCGGCCCTCAAGCGGTTGCGCGCGCAGCTGGTGGCGCTGCGATCGCTCCTCGAAGCGGAGCGTCGCGGGAGGCTGCCTTGAATTCCCGCGGCTCGTTCCGTACAATGCAAGCTGGTCCGGGGCGTGGCGCAGCCTGGTAGCGCACTGGCATGGGGTGCCAGGGGTCGCTGGTTCAAATCCAGTCGCCCCGACCAGTCCCTTCGTAGGCCCCGCAGATTCTCGGATCTGCAATTTTTTTTGCGCGGAGGACACCGACCGTGACCCGGACCGACGCCGCGTTGCTCCTGACGAATGACGACGGGATCCTCGCCCAGGGCCTGATGAGCCTCGAGGAGGCGCTCGCGGACCTGGGCGACGTCTATGTCGTGGCGCCGGACCGGGAGCGTAACGCCGTCGGCCACGCGCTGACGCTCCACCGGCCCCTCCGGGTCGAGCGGATGGGCGAGCGACGCTTCGCGGTGAACGGGACCCCGTCCGACTGCGTGAACTTGGGAATCCTGGGCCTCTTGCCGCGTGCGCCGAGCCTCGTGGTGGCCGGGATCAACCACGGCTCGAACCTGGGTGACGACGTCACCTATTCCGGAACGGTCGCGGCGGCGATGGAGGGCGCGCTCCTGGGTGTCCCCGCGCTCGCCGTCTCGTTGCTGGACCCCGAGGCGGCCGCATTCGATCAGGCGGCGCGGATCGCGCGGCTGATCGCCGCTCGGGTGCTGGTCGAAGGGCTGCCGCCCAAGACCCTGCTGAACGTGAACGTGCCGGCGGGACCGGTGAAGGGGATCCGCCTGACGCGGCTGGGGCACCGGGTGTACAAGGAGAAGGTGGTCGAAGAGACCGACCCGCGCGGCCGCACCTACTACTGGATCGGCGCCGGACCACCGGTGTGGGAGGACCGCGAAGCCACGGACATCGGAGCCGTCCGCCAGGGGCACGCATCGGTCACGCCGCTGCACCTGGACCTGACGCACTACGAGGCTTTCCGCCGCATGGCGGCCTGGGAGGGCGCGCTGACCGCTCAGCTCGTCGGCCGGCGCAGGCCGCCCTCGGCGAAGCCGCCCGGAGGAGCCTGATGCTCGGCGCCGCGCGGCAGCAGGAGCCCGCGGAGGCCGGCGCGGGGCGGTTTGCGCGCGAGCGGAGTCGCATGGTCGAGGAGCAGCTCGTCCGGCGAGGCATTCTCGACACGCGGGTGCTGGAGGCGATGGGCAAAGTCCCGCGGGAAAAGTTCGTGGAAGAGGCCCTCGCGGACCGCGCCTACGGAGATCACCCGCTCCCCATCGGCGACGGCCAGACGATCTCGCAACCCTATATCGTGGCGCTGATGACGAGCCTCCTCGAGCTGACCGGCGTCGAGAAAGTCCTCGAGATCGGCACCGGCTCGGGCTACCAGACCGCGGTGCTGGCCGAGCTGGCGCGGCGCGTGTGCTCGATCGAGCGGATCCCCGCGCTGGCGGCGCGGGCGCGGGCCACCCTGGAGGCGAGGGGTTACACGAACGTCTTCGTCCGGATCGCGAACGGGACCGTGGGCTGGCCGGACGAGGCGCCCTTCGACCGGATCCTCGTCGCCGCCGCGGCGCCCGCCGTCCCCCAGCCGCTCTTCGACCAGCTCGTCGAGGGGGGCCGGATGGTGCTGCCGATCGGCAACGCCGTCGCCCAGACGGTGACGGTGGTCGACAAGGCGAACGGCGCCATGCGCACCCGACAGGAGGCCGGGTGCGTCTTCGTGAAGCTGATCGGCAAGTACGGGTGGGAGACCTGACCTCTCCCACGAGCGAATGCCACGCCGGGGCGTAGCGCAGCCTGGTAGCGCGCCTGCTTCGGGAGCAGGAGGTCGCTGGTTCAAATCCAGTCGCCCCGACCAACTTCTCTGGCAGATCGGCGTGGTGGGGGGCGGGCAGTGCAGCGCGGCGGTCGCGAAGCTCGCGGAGGACGTGGGCCGCGCGATCGCGACCGCCGGGGCCGTGCTCGTGTGCGGCGGGCTGGGTGGCGTCATGGAGGCTGCAGCGCGCGGGGCGCGCCAGTCGGGCGGCCTGAGCGTGGGGATCCTTCCAGGCCCCAGTCACCGCGACGCCAATCCGTTCGTGGACCTCTCGATCGTCACGGACCTGGGTCACGCTCGGAACGCCGTGGTCGTCCGCTCCTCCCACGCCGTGATCGCGCTCCCCGGCGAGTACGGAACCCTCTCCGAGGTGGCGCTGGCGCTGAAAGTGGGAATCCCGGTCGTGGGCCTCAAGAGCTGGGGACACCTGGACGGGGTGGTGGCGGCGGAGGCCGCGGACGAGGCGGTTTCGTTGGCTCTCTCGTGGGCCGAGCGGGTGCACGCGACGCCCAGATGAGATCGGCTGGCCCTGTCCACGGAGCCGAAATTCTGGTCGAAGGCATGGTCCAGGGAGTCGGGTACCGGGACTTCGTCCAGCGACGGGCGAGCCGTCTCGGCCTCACCGGCTACGTGATGAACCTCCCCAACGGACGCGTGCGGGTCCGCGCCGAGGGGCTGTCGGCGAGCATCGAGGAGCTGGTCCGGGAGCTGGAGAAGGGACCGCCGCTCGCGCGGGTGGAGAAGGTGTCGCTGACCTGGCGTCCTCCCTCGGGCCGCTTCACGGGCTTCGGCGTCCGGTTCGCCGAGTTCGAGGAATGATCTGCCAGGCCAAGGCGGGGCCATCGATCTTCGCCGCGTCGCGCGGGACGGTGTACTATACGGGATGGGAAGCCCGTTACGGGCTCGTGGTGACGATCCAGCACGCCGGACGGTTCGCTATCGCCCGCGCGCAGGGGTACAAACACGCTCCACGTACTTGGTCCGCAGCAGGCCTGCGAACCGGAGACAGTCAGCGACGCGGAGGACGACGCTCACGATGACGAGTGAGGAGCTTCCGGTCGGCGAGTCGGAGGCGCTCGACGACCTCATCGCTGAGGTCGAGGGCGAGACTGGAGAGGTCTCGGAGGAGCGCGGCAAGGCCATTCTCGGGGCATACCTGAACGAGATCGCGCGGATCCCGCTCTTGACCCCAGAGGAGGAGCGCGAGCTGGCCCGCCGGGCCCAGGCCGGGGACGCCGACGCCGAGCGGCGGATGGTCGAGGCCAACCTCCGCCTCGTCTTGAAGATTGCTAGACAGTACCAGAGCCGGGGGTTGCCGCTGCTCGACCTCATCGAGGAGGGCAACCTCGGATTGCTCAGGGCAGTGAGGAAGTTTCGCCCGGAGAAAGGGACGCGCTTTTCGACCTACGCTATCTGGTGGAGCCGCCAGGCCATGGGCCGGGCGCTCGCGAATCAGGCGAGGATGATCCGGCTGCCGGTTCATGTGGAGCTGCTGCTGGCCCGCAGCGTGCGCGAGAGGAAGGCGCTGACCCAGCGGCTCGGGCGGCCGCCGTCCATGGAAGAGATCGCCGAGGCCATGGGGCTCCCGCCGGAGCAGCTCGCGGAGCTCGAGGGGCTGCGGCAGCACCCGGTCTCCCTGGAGACCCCGGTGGGAGCGCAGGGGAAGGGGGTCCTCGGCGACCTCGTGGCCGATCGCCCCCTCTCGCCGGACAAGCGGCTGGGCGAGCTGCTCCGCGAGCAGGCGGACCTGGCTCAGGTCCTAGACGCCCTGAACGACAAGGAGCGCGCCGTGCTGCGCCTCCGCTTCGGGCTGGATGGTGAGGAGCCGACGACGCTGGAGTCCATCGGTCGCCGGATGGGTCTGACGCGCGAGCGGGTCCGCCAGATCGAGGCCACGGGCCTGAAGAAGCTCCGCGAGTTCCTGGCGCGTCGAGGCGTGGACGCAAGCGACGTCTTCACGTAATCTTGTGTGCCCCCGTAGCTCAGGCGGACAGAGCAGCAGTTTCCTAAACTGCGTGCCGGGTGTTCGAGTCACCCCGGGGGCACCATTTCATCTTTGCTCGAGTAGATCGCGCCCGCCAGGCCCGGCCGCCGGTTGCGTTTCGTGGCGCGTTCTGCCAGAATCGGCAGAGCGCGGGTGCCGGGCGACTGACCCCTCTCCCATGACCGTGTGGTGAGCATCGCAGCGTGAGCTTTCTGGCCTCCGTGGCGAGCTTTCTCGGGCTCGGCGGCGAGCCCTCGCCGCCCCCGGCGTTCCTGGGCGAGGGGCAGGGGAGTGCCCTGGATGCCGGCCTCAGCCTCAAGGGCGAGATGACCGGGGAGGGTGACCTCGTGATCCTGGGCCGCTTCGAGGGCGAGATCGCTCTGACGGGCACCGTGCGCGTGGGCGCGAACGCGGTGGTGGACGCGAACATCTCGGCCACTGCCATCGTGATCGGCGGGGTGGTGCGCGGCAATCTCTCGGCGGTCACGCGGGTGGAGATCCTGCCCACGGGGTCGCTCACCGGGAGCCTGAAGAGCGGGAGCCTCTCCGCCGCCGAGGGCGCTTCGGTCAAAGGCGAGGTCTGGGTGGAGCCGCCAGGCCGTCAAGCTCCCTCCGAAACGACCCTCTGATCCCATGGCGGTGCCTGCTGTATTTCGCCAGGGGGCGCCCGGCGCCCGGCGGTGGATCCTGTGGAGCGTGGTCGCCCTCGGCTGCCTGCTCCTGGTGGCGCTTGGTGGCCGGGCGTGGTGGGGCTTCTCGCAGTCGCGCGGCGTCGCCGAGCTCGACCTGGTTCTCCTGAGGGTCCGAGGGGCACAGGGCTCACCGGCTCCAGCCGAGGCGCGGGCTGACGCCATCAAGGCACTGGAGTCGGTGATCCAACGGTACCCCCGCCTCAAGACGCTTGCTCAAGCCGTCTACCAGCTCGGCAACCTCCACTACCAGGCCGGCTCCTTCGGCGAAGCCCGAAAGGCCTACGAGCTTGCCCTGGCCAGGGGCGCTCGGGGGAGCCTCGCCACGCTCTGCCGGTTGGGGATCGGCTACACGTGGGAAGTTCAGGGCGACCACGCAAAGGCCCTGGCGGCGTTCGAGGCGGGGCTCCAGGGACTGACCCCTCAGGAGTTTCTCTACGAGGAGTTCCTCCTGGGTGTCGCGCGCGCCCAGCAGCTCCTCGGCCAGCGCGATCGGGCCCGCGAGGCCTACCAGCGACTGCTGAAGGAGCTTCCGCAGAGCCGCAGGGCGGAGGACGTCCGAGCCCGCCTCGCGAGCCTCGAGGGTCCGGCGCGGCCGTAGATGCCCGGCCCGCTCTCGGTCATCCTCCTCTGGCATCTTCACCAGCCCCTCTACAAAGACCTTGTCAGCGGCGCCTACCGCCTGCCGTGGGCCCGGCTGCACGGCGTCGGCGCCTACACGACGATGGCGATGGTGGCGGCGGAGCTCCCGGAGCTTCCCGTGACCTTCAACCTCGTCCCGAGCCTGCTGCTTCAGATCGAGGACTACGCGAGCGGGTCCGGCAGCGACCCGTGGCTCGAGCTGGCGCTCAAGCCCGCCGAGGAGCTGACCCCGGACGAGGGCCGCCGACTCGTCCGGTCATTCTTCCTGGCGAGGCCGGAGACGATGATCTTCCCCCATCCCCGCTATCGCCAGCTCTGGCAGCTCCGCGACTCGGCTCTGCGCGACGCCACGGAAGCCCGCTGGCCTCAGTCCCAGCTCCGTGATCTCCAGGTCTGGTTCCACCTCGCGTGGACGAGCCCACTCATCCGGGCGCAACACCCGGTGGCGCGGGCGCTCGTAGCCAAAGGGGAGGGGTTCAGCGAAGCCGACAAGCTCGCGCTCCTGACCCTGCACCGCGAGCTACTGGGAGGGCTTGCGGCCCGCTACCGTGACCTCCAGGACCGCGGCTGCGCCGAGCTCTCGACGAGCCCGTTCTACCACCCGATCCTCCCGCTGCTGTGCGACCTCGCGGTGGCCCGCGAGGCCGATCCGACGGCACCGCCGGCGGAGGCGTTTGCCCACCCCGAGGACGCCCGCGAGCAGATCGTACGCGCGATCGCGTTCCATGCAGACCGGTTCGGTCGGACGCCCGAGGGGCTCTGGCCCTCCGAAGGCAGCGTGAGCGAAGCGGTCCTCCGCCTCACGGAGGAGAGCGGTCTCCGCTGGATCGCCACCGACGAGGTCCTGCTCTGGCGATCGCTGGAGCGCTCGGGCCAGCCGGCTCCCGGATGGCTCTGCCCGGCCGTCTGGGAAGGGGCGCCACAGGTCGCCGTGTTCTTCCGCCAGCACGATCTCTCCGACCGGATCGGCTTCCGCTACTCGCGGCTGCCGACCGAGGCAGCGGTCGGCGATCTCCTCGGGGCGCTCCACGCGATCCGGAACGGCCTTCCCGCAAGGGCTGAGGACGCGGTGGTGATGGTCGCCCTCGACGGAGAAAACGCGTGGGAGTCATATCCGGAGCAGGGGGTGCCGTTCCTGCGTGCCCTGTACCGAGCCCTGACCACCGATCCGAACCTCCGGCTCGTCACCCCGCGCCAGCGCTGTGCCCAACGCCCGCCCGGCCTCCGCCTTCACCGGCTCCACCCGGGCTCCTGGATCGACGGGACCTTCAGAATCTGGGCAGGGCATGCTGAGGATCTCGCCGCCTGGCGGCTCGTGAGCCGGGCTCGAGCCGCCTTGACCTGCACGAGCCCGTCAGCCCAGCCGGACCAGCTCGAGACCGCGTGGCAAGCGCTCTTCGCCGCGGAGGGCAGCGACTGGAACTGGTGGTACGGCACCGACCACACCTCAGGCATGGACGATGTCTTCGACGTGCTCTTCCGCGGTCACGTCGCCACGGTCTACGTAAAGCTCGGACTTGATGTCCCTCCGGATGTTCTGACGCCTATCGCTTCGGGGTCCCGGGAGCAGCTCTTTCACCTCCCGCCGGTCGCCTCGCTCGATCCCTGCCTGGACGGCCGGGTCACCAACTTCTTCGAGTGGCAGAATGCCGGCATGTTCGTCCCGCGGCAGGGGGCTCTGGAGGCGGCCGTGGCACCGATCACGCGCCTCTTTTACGGCTTCAGCCTCGAGGGTCTCTGCCTCCGCCTCGACCCGGACCCGCGCTCCTGGCCCCTGGCAGAGGGCCGCCTGACGGTGGAGTGCCCCGAGCGCCCCGACGCGGTCTGGTCCGTGTCCCTGGATCCCGGAAGCCGCGACGTGGAGACCGGAGCCGGACGGATTCGTGTCAGTGTGGGGGCGATCGCTGAGCTCCTGATCCCGACCGACCTCCGTGCGCATGCCGAGGCGGGCCAGGCCCCCATCGTCCTGACGGTCAGCGCGGGGGAGTCGGCAATCCAGCGCATTCCCGCCGCGGGCTGGCTGTGGCTTCGGCGTCCGTCCGAGCTTGAGGAGGCGGCGTGGTGACAATGTCCGATAAGCCGGATTATGTCAACTAACCCCGGCGCGAAGGCCACGCGGGCAGGCTCGCGTGGAGCGAAGGCCGAAGCGCTTCGCGTGCGGGCTTCGCCCGCGCAATCTAGGGGGAGGTATCGGAAGGGGGGCGAAGCCCCCGTCCGAGCATTACTACCCCGGGATCTGCGCGTCTTCGGGGAGATTGTCCCAGGTCGCCTTCCACTCCGGCACGCTCAGGCCGAACTCGTCGCAGAGCGCCCTGACCTCCCGAGCGAAGGCCTGGCGGACCTCGTCGTTGTCGCGCACCTTGAGGCCGAGCTTTCGGTAAAGCCGGTTCCGCGGCGACCCCGGCCGGCCGAAGATGTTCATGGTCCGGATGTACCACCGGCTGAAGGCGGCCTGCGCGTCGTCGTGCGTGGCCCGACCCGCCGCCAGCTTCTTGACCCAGTACTCGCCGTGGCGGATGTGGAACTTCTCCTCCTTGAAGATGCCCTCGATGGCGCGGACCCAGGGCCCGTACGAGCAGTGGCGGGCGTCCTCGAGCTGGTGGCCGGCGCCACGGTCCATGCAGAAG
>JACQWB010000162.1 GCA_016209385.1 Candidatus Rokuibacteriota bacterium | reverse complement strand
GACCCTTTGACGGGAGTGTCACCTTCACCTCCAACGGGGGCAACGTCTCGGCAGTGGTGACTGGCACCGCGGTGTCGCCAACGAATCCGGTCCTCTCGGTGACCCCGAGTTCCCAAGACTTTGGCAGCGTCGCGCTGGGAGGCTCAGCGGACCGGACCTTCACGGTGCGGAACACGGGTGGCGGGACCCTGTCCGGGAGCGCCTCCACCTCGGCCCCCTTCAGCATCGTCTCCGGTGGCTCCTTCAGCCTCGGGGCGGGGCAAAGCCATGCGGTGGTGGTGCGCTTCAGCCCCCCGGCGGAAGGACCCTTTGACGGGAGTGTCACCTTCACCTCCAACGGGGGCACCGTATCGCCGGTGGTAACGGGAGTCTCAGGTAACCCTGGGTTCTAGTCGTTGCTCCTCCGCGCTCGTGCTCTAAAGGGTGTAGAACGGAACGCCCAGGTCACGAACGGCCCCACTTCCACTCGCGGTAGCCACAGCAGAGCTAGGCTGGCGTCAATCGTGGAGTGCACCCCATTTCGTTTCCACACCCTGGGGACGTAAGATGACGCGGGAGGTCCATGGGTGACTTTCCCCGGAAGGCAGGCGGCCGGCGGGTATTCAGCGCAGAGTTCACGCCCGAATGGTCGGTATCACCTGGCAGACGACGAGCGGGTCCTCCTGCAGATGCGGGCGGCGACGCGGACCTTCTTTGCCAAAGTGCCAACAATACACATCACCCGTCCGGGATGCAGCTCAGTAGCTTCAGCGTGTTGACAGAGCTAGCTTTTTCAGCATAGTTTAGCCTCGTGAGGTAGCGGCTATTGAGGCGTTGCAGGGGCTCCGGCATTGTCGAGTAAGGCGACCCTGACGGTATCGCTTTGGATCGAGGCCTTTCAGCAGTGCCCCTCCTCTAGGCGACCGGGGCCTGTCCCCGTGGCGCAAAATCGAACGCAAGTCGCGGCCAGAAGAGTTCGCGTCATCCTCATGGTCCTGACTGGACTGGCGCTGCTCGCCTCCTCGCTCCCGGCCGTGGCCCAGAAGCCGCGTGCCGAGCGCCCAACGTACACCGTCGGCGAAAAGTGGCTTCGAGCGGACGGGGAGTACGAGCTGATCAGGATCGAAAAGGACCTGTACATCTTCTCCGCTGGCGCCGGCCGGGAGATCCACCTCACCAAGGACCTGGCGCTGGTGCGGGTCCTCAGGGGCGGCAAGGTCGAGTGGGAGTTGAGCCCTTCGCCCAAGCTGGGCTGGCCATTGGAGGTCGGGAAATGGGGGATGGGTTCGTCGAACTGGTACACGATCGAGTATCCCCAGAGCATCCCGATCACGTTTATGTGGAAGGTCGAAGCCTATGAGGACGTGGATGTGGGCGCGGGGAGGTTTAAGGCCTTCCGGATCGTCCAAGCGATCGAGGGTGATCCGATCATTGGAACCCATGAGCGGCAGCATCGGCGACGGGAACTCGTCACCTGGTACGCGCCCGAGACGCGGCAGTTCGTGAAGGCGGAGGGCCCCGATGTGGGAGCGTTGAGCTTTGAGGTCGTGGCGATTAGCTCGCCTGCGACGGCACCCCTCCAGGTGGCCCTGTCGACGCCGAAAGATCAAGAGCGCTTCCCCTTCGACGAGATCGTCGTGACCGGCAGAGTCACAGCCGGCAAGGGCGTCGCCCGCGTCACCGTCACCCTCAACGGCCAGGAGGTCTCCAGGCAGGAGGAACCCACGGGCAAAAAGGACCTTGCCCTCAACCTTCGGATCAACCTCAAGGAAGGGAGGAACGTCCTGGTCGTGGCTGCTGCGGATTCGGGGGGAGAGACCCGTCAGGAGGTCAGGACCATCTTCCACGATAGGCCACCACCCGCGCAGGAGCCGCCGCCAGTGGCGTCGGCGCCAACCGCGACGCCCCCGCCGGTGGCTGTCGCGAAGCCGACGGCTCCGCCTGCGCCGGCTCCCGTGACGCCCCCAGCGCGGGAACCCTCCAAGGCTGGGCCCCAGCCGCCAGTCGCCGAGCCTACCCCTGCTCCCGAGAAAGCACCCGAGCCGGAGGCGCCCAAAGTTGGGGCTCCGTCGGCCCCAACGGTCGTGCCCAAGCCCGCGCCTCCACCTGTGAGTGCTCCCGCCGCGCCAGCCGAGCCGGAGCCCCCCAAGGTCAGCCCGCCGCCCGCCGTCACCGCCCTGCCGCCCTTCCAGATAACGCTGTCCACGCCCAGGGATCAGGCCCGCGTGGACCGGGAGAGCATCGCGCTGGCCGGGCTCGTGTCCAGCGGCAAGGGGGTCAGCCGGGTCGTAGTCACGCTCAACGGCGTGGAAGTCTCGCGGCTGGAGGAGCGAGCGGCGCAGCGGACCCTGGCGGTGAACCTGCCCCTCAAGCTGCGCGAGGGAGAGAACACGCTCGTCGTCACGGCGACCGACTCCGACGGGACGACCCAGCAGGAGATCCGGACGGTCCATTACGAGAAGGTTCTACCGCTGACCGTGGCGATCCGCTACCCCGAGGACCGGGCGCGCGTAGCCGAGGAGGCGAGCGTCGTGGCCGCCGCGGTGAGCTCGAGCAAGGGAGTCGCGAGGGTCAGCGTGACGCTGAACGGGGTTGAGGTATTCCAGCAGAGCGAGCCCACGCCCCGGAAGTCCGTGGCGGTGACGGTGCCGGTGACGTTCCGGGAAGGCCCTAACGCTATCGTCGTCAGTGCGAGTGAGCCAGACGGTACTGTCCGCCAGGAGATCCGCACGGTCTTCTATGACCGGCCGAAAGTCGCGGCCGCCCCGCCGGTGCCAGCGGTGCGCGACCGCTGGGCGGTGGTGGTCGGCGTCGGCGCCTACGAGAGCCCTGGGATTCCCCGGCTCCGCTACGCGATACCGGACGCGGAGGCGATCTACCAGGTCTTGACCGGGCCCGCGGGCGTCAAGAAGGAGAACGTCCTGCTCCTGACGGACAGGACGGAGCGCAAGCCCACGCTCAGAAACCTCCGGTGGGCGCTGGGGACGCTCCTGGCCCGGCGCGCGAAGAAGGACGACCTAGTTATCGTCTTCTTCGCGGGCCACGGCGCCCCCGAGGTGGACCCGCGGGGCATCGAGCGGGATGGGCTGGCCAAATACCTTGTGCCCATCGATGCCGATCCGGACGATCTCTACGCGACCGCGCTCCCGATGGACGAGTTCCAGACGATCTTCGGCCGGCTTGAGGCCGAGCGCGTGGTGGTGTTTCTCGACACGTGTTACAGCGGGGCGGCGGGTGGCCGCACCTTCGTTGCGCAGAAAACCCGCGCGCCGAACGTGGATGATCTCTTCCTGGAGCGGCTCACGCGCTCCAAGGGGCGGGCCATCATCACGGCCTCGCGGCCGGCGGAGGTCTCCCTCGAGCTGCCCGAGCTGGGGCACGGGATCTTCACGTATTACCTGGTCAGGGGGCTCCAGGGCGCGGGGGACCTGAACCGGGACGGGATCGTGTCGCTGCAGGAGCTGTACGAGTACGTCGAGCAGCAGGTGACGCAGAAGTCGCGGGCAGTGGGGGGCAACCAGCACCCGATGATGAAGGGGGAGCTGGAAGGCGTCCTGCCGCTGGTCAAGGTGGGCCAGCGATGAGAAAGCGGCGGGGCGGACTGATTCTGCTGGCGGCGGTCATCCTGCTCGTCTCGTCGGTCCCGGCCGACGCGGAGAAGCCGCGGGCCGAGCGGCCGACCTACGCGCTTGGCGAGAGGTGGATGCGGTCGGACGGCGTGTACGACCTGGTCAGGATCGAGAATGACCGCTACATCTTCGCTGCGGGCCCCCGCCGCGAGATCCATCTCAGCAAGGACCTCATGTTGGCGAAGATACAGAAAGGCGAATCCACCTTCGAGTTCGACCCCCCGCCCCGGCTCGCCTGGCCCCTCGAGGTCGGAAAGTGGGGGGTGACCCAGGGGAGGATGCTGACTCCGCGAAGTCCGGGAGGGTTTCCGGCGAGCTTCACCTGGAAAGTCGAAGCATACGAGGATGTCAGCGTGATCGCCGGGACGTTCAAGGCGTTCAGGATCGCCGTGTGGATCGAGAACCCGAGAATCGGCAGGCGGTTGGAGGTGCAAACCTGGTACGCGCCGGAGGTGCGCCAGCTCGTGAAGCTGGAAAGCCAGGAATTCAGGGTGCTGGCCTTCCAGGTCGTTACAGTCGACCGACCCGCGGCGAGGCCGCTCCAGATCGCCCTGGACGAGCCGAAGGATCAGGCGCGCCTCAGCAGCGAGGGGATCGCGGTGGTCGGCAAGGTGACCGGTGGCAAAGGGGTGGCCCGGGTGACCGTTTCGCTGAACGGCGAGGAGATCGCGGCGCTCGACGAGAGGGCGGCGCCCAAGAGTGAGGTCGCCCTCAACATTCCCGCCAAGCTTAGGGAAGGGAGGAACGTCCTCCTCGTCACGGCCGCCGATCCCGAAGGCAACACTCGCCAGGAGGGCCGGACCATTCTCTACGAGAGGCCCGCGCCTGCCCCGACACCGCCTCCCCCCGTCGCGGCCAAGCCGGCGCCGGCGCTTCCGCCAGCCACGCCTGCGCCGCCTGTGACTCCCGCCTTACCACCCTTGCAGATGACGCTGTCCTCGCCCCGGGACCAGGCTCGCGTGGACCAGGAGAGCATCGCGCTGGCCGGGCTGGTGTCCGGCGGCAAGGGGATCAACCGCGTAGTCGTCACGCTCAACGGCGTGGAGGTCTCGCGCCTGGAGGAGCGGACGCCGCAGCGGGCAATGCCGGTGAATCTGCCGCTGAAGCTCCGCGAGGGGCAGAACACGCTCGTCGTCACCGCGACCGAGGCAGACGGGGCGATCCACCAGGAGGTCCGCACGGTCCACTATGAGAAGCTCGCGCCGCTCACCGTGGCGTTCCGCTACCCCGCGGACCGGGCGCGGGTGACCGAGGAAGCGAGTGTCGTGGCCGCCGTCATCACCTCGAGCAAGGGGGTGGCGAAGGTCAGCGTGACCCTGAACGGGGTCGAGGTGCACCAGCAGAGCGAGCGCGCTCCGCAGAAGTCCGTCCTCGTGACGGTCCCGGTCACGCTCCGGGAGGGAGCGAACGCCGTCGCCGTCAGCGCCGTTGAGGCCGATGGCACCGTTCGCCAGGAGGTGCGCACGGTCATCTATGACCGCCCGAAGGTCGCCGAAGCGGCTCCTCCACGGACTCCCGCGCCCACACCCGTCGTCCGCGACCGGTGGGCAGTCGTGATCGGCGTTGGCCGGTATGAAAGCCGAGAGGTCCCGCCGCTCCGGTATACGGTCTCGGACGCGGAGGCCCTCCACCAGATGCTGACCGGCCCTGCCGGTTTCAAGCAGGAGCACGTGCTCCTGCTGACAGACAGGACTGAGAAGAAGCCGACGCTCCGGAACATCAAGTGGGCGCTGGGGACCTTCCTGGCGCGCTCGGCGAAGAAGGATGACACCGTAGTGATCTTCTTCGCCGGGCACGGAGCGCCGGAGGTGGACCAGCGGGGCGTCGAGCGCGACGGCCTTGCCAAGTATCTGGTCCCCAGCGATGCCGACCCCGACGACCTCTACTCCACGGCGCTGCCGATGGACGAACTGCAGAACATCTTCGCTCGGATCGAAGCGGAGCGCGTCGTGGTGTTCCTGGACTCCTGCTACAGCGGGGCGGCCGGCGGCCGCACGTTCGCGTCGAAGAAGACGCGCGCGGGCCACGTGGACGATCTCTTCCTGGAGCGCCTCACGCGCTCGAAGGGGCGCGCGATCATCACCGCCTCCCGGCCAGCGGAGGTCTCGATCGAGCTGCCGGAGCTGGGGCACGGCATCTTCACCTACTATCTGGTGCAGGCGCTGAAAGGGGCGGGCGACCTGAACCGGGACGGGATCGTGTCGCTCCAGGAGCTGTACGAGTACGTCGAGCAGCAGGTGACGCGGAAGTCGCGGGCGGTGGGGGGGAACCAGCACCCGGTGATGAAGGGGGAGCTGGAGGGCGTCCTGCCGCTGGTGAAGGTGCAGAGATGAGAGGACTCTCCCGCGCTCTGATTCTCCTGGCGGGGCTTGCGCTCTCTGCCTGCGCAACGTTCTCAGAGGTGAGTGTCTCAACGACGCCGAAGCCGCAAGCGGAACGGCCGACCTACACCTTAGGCGAGAAGTTGATTCGGTCGGATGGCGTCTATGAGCTGATTAGGATCGAAAACGATCGCTACGTCTTCTCGGCTAGTTCCCGCGAGGAAATCCACCTCACGAAGAACCTCGCGCTGGCAAAGGTACGGAAGGGCCAGGATTTCATGGAATTCGACCCCCCACCCGAGCTGATCTGGCCTCTGGAAGTCGGAAAGTGGGGGGTAGGAGGCGAGCTGACTTGGCGACACTCGTGGCAGGAGCGGAGGGTGAGGCTCGTCTGGAAGGTCGAGGCGTACGAAGACGTCCACGTACCCGCTGGCACATTCAAGGCCTTTAAGATTGTCCAGACGATGGAGACCAGCCTCTGGCGGATCTGGGGGCCCGAGCTCGTCACCTGGTATGCGCCCGAGGTGCGGCAGATCGTGAAGGTCGAGGGCCACCCTCAGCTCAGTTTGATGGCCTTCGAGGTCGTTGCCCTCGACCTACCAGAGACGGAGCCACTTCGGTTAGCCCTTTGGACGCCGAAGGATAACGAGCGCTTCCCTTACGAGGAATTCATAGTAACCGGTAAGATGACGGCCGGCAAAGGGGTTGCACGCGTTACAGTCACCCTTAACGGACAGGAAGTCTTGACAGAGGAGGAAAAGCGGGCACCCAAGAAAGAAGTGCCACTGAACCTCCGGATTAACCTCACGGAAGGGAAAAACGTCCTCCTAGTCACGGCGACCGATTCGAGAGGAGACACTCGTCAGGAGGCCCGAACCCTTTTCTACGACAAACCACCGGCAGTGTCGATGGCCGCACCCCCTACGCCTGCGCCGACTCCGACGCCGGGCCCGCCCGTCGCGGCCAAACCGTCTCCTAAAGCGACGCACCCGCCGGAGACCGCCAAGGTCGCGCCCCCGCCGGCCCCGGCGGTACCTCCAGCGGTCGTGGCCAAACCTGCACTTCCGGCGAGGCCCGTGGAGTCTCCGCCTGCTCCCGCGAAACCGCCGGAGCCTGAGCCACCTCCCGTGGCTACGGCGCCGGTCCCGGCGGTGCCGCCACCCGTCGTGGCGAAACCGGTCCCTCCGGCTGCGCCCACGCCAGCGGTACCGTCGCCTCCACCTGCGCCACCTGCGGTCGCCGCCCTGCCGCCTTTGCAGATGACGCTCTCCTCACCCAAAGATCAGGCCCGCGTGGACCACGAGAGCATCGGGTTGGCCGGGCTGGTGTCGGGCGGCAAGGGAGTCAGTCGCGTGGTTGTCACGCTTAATGGCGTGGAGGTCTCGCGCCTGGAGGAGCGGACTCCGCAGTCTGCCCTGCCGGTGAACCTCCCCATCAAGCTCCGCGAGGGCCAGAACACGCTCGTCGTCACGGCCACCGAGGCGGACGGGCGGATCCACCAGGAGGTCCGCACGGTCCACTACGAGAAGCTCGTGCCTCTCAGCGTGGCTTTCCGTTATCCCGAGGACCGGTCACGCGTGAGCGAGGAGGCCAGCGTGGTGGCCGCGGTGATCACCTCGAGCAAGGGGGTAGCGAAGGTCAGCGTGATCCTGAACGGAGTGGAGGTGCATCAGCAGAGCGAGCGCACTCCCCAGAAGTCCCTGGTCGTGACCGCGCCGCTTACGCTTCGGGAGGGGGCCAACGCCATTGTAGTCACCGCCGCCGAGCCCGACGGCACCCTTCGCCAGGAGATTCGCACGGTCATTTACGACCCGCCGAAGGTGGCAGTAGCCGTGCCGCCGCCCCCAGCGCCACCCACCAGGGACCGCTGGGCGGTGGTGATCGGGGCGGGGCGCTACGAGAGTCCGGAAATCCCCCAGCTCCGCTACACGGTGCCGGATGCCGAGGCGATCTACCAGATTCTGACCGGGCCGGCGGGCTTCAAGAAGGAGCACGTGCTGCTCCTGACGGACAAGACGGAGAAGAAGCCCACGCTCCGAAACATCAAGTGGGCGCTCGGGACCTTCCTGGCGCGGTCGGCGAAGAAGGACGACACCGTGCTGATCTTCTTTGCGGGGCACGGCGCGCCGGAGGTGGACCAGCGGGGAGTCGAGCGCGATGGCTTCGCCAAGTACCTGGTCCCTATTGACGCGGAGCCGGACGATCTGTACTCCACGGCGCTGCCGATGGATGAGCTGCAGACTGTCTTCGCCCGCAACGAGGCCGAGCGGGTGGTAGTTTTCCTGGATACCTGTTACAGCGGGGCAGCGGGGGGGCGGACGTTCGCCTCGAAGAAGACGCGGGCGACGAGCGTGGATGACCAGTTCCTGGAGCGGCTGACGCGCTCGAAGGGGCGGGCCATTATCACTGCCTCACGGCCGGCGGAGGTCTCCATCGAGCTGCCTGAGCTGGGGCACGGCATCTTCACCTACTACCTGGTCCAGGCACTCAAAGGGGCAGGCGACCTGAACCGGGACGGGATCGTGTCGCTGCAGGAGCTGTACGAGTACGTCGAGCAGCAGGTTACGCAGAAGTCGCGGGCGGTGGGGGGGAACCAGCACCCGGTGATGAAGGGGGAGCTGGAAGGAGTCCTGCCGCTGGTGAAGGTGAGCGGGCGCTAGAGCGCGAGCGGGTTCGGATGAGATTTGGCGACTGGTGGCGGCAGCGCCGGGCCCGCCTGCTCCAGCTCTGGGGCGTGGGCATCGCCGCGAGCCTCCTGGTGACGGGCGCCTCGGCCATGGGCTACCTCGAGGCCCTGCAGACCCGGGCCCTGGATCTGCTCCTGCGCCTCCAGGGGACGCGGTTCGCCTCCGACGTCGTCATCGTCGCGATTGACGACGACGCGTTCGAGTCGTTGGGGCGGCGTCAACCCCTCTCACGAGAGTATCTTGCCCGGCTCCTCAAAGCCCTTCAGCGAAGTGGCGCTGCGGTCGTGGGTGCCGATATCACACTGGCTGCGCCGGCCACCGCCGGC
Source organism: Candidatus Rokuibacteriota bacterium (assembly GCA_016209385.1). Taxonomy (NCBI): domain Bacteria; phylum Candidatus Rokuibacteriota; species Candidatus Rokuibacteriota bacterium. Next base: position 3,954 of record JACQWB010000162.1, on the reverse strand, counting down.
GAAGATGCCGCGCTGGCCCGCGCTGTCCTCGACTTCAGCCATGACGGGGTGAGCCGGGTCGTCCTGACAGATACGCCGGGGACGGGACCGCTGGCCGACCCGGACTTCCTGCGCGCGGCGGTCTTCGGCTCCGACAGGATGCCGGTGGACGACGACGGCTTGATCCGGCGCGCGGCGCTCCTGATCCCGCAAGGCTCGCGTCCACCTCAACCCGCCCTCAGCCTGGCCATTGCCGCGCGCCTTGGTGGTATGGATCGGGTCGCCCTGGAGACCGTGCTCAGGACCCGGGGCGGGCTGATCGCGCTTCCGGTGTGGCGGTCTGGAGGGCGCTGGGACCTGACCGGAGACCCACCTGTCGCCGTCCGACCGGGCGACCTGTGGCGGATCAACTTCGTCGGGCCGGCGAGGAGCTTTCTGACCATCCCGAGCGGCGCGGTGGTTCCCCTCAGTGACCCGGCCCTCGAGGTCGCGCGCGACAACCCCCTCCGGGACCGTATCGTCCTGGTGGGCGGCACGTTCCCGGAGAGCCGGGACTTCTTCTCGACCCCGTACGGGCTCCTGCCCGGAGTCGAGGTCCACGCGAACGTCGTGCACATGCTGGTAACCCGGAGCTTCATCCGCCCTTCTGGCTGGCTCACCAGCCTGGGGCTTCAAGTTACCGTCATTCTCGTCGCCGGCGTGGTCCTGGTTCTGCTCCGCCCCCTCGCGGGAACCCTCGTGTGCATTGCCGGCGCCCTCCTCGTAGGCGTGCCCGGGAGCTATCTCGCGTTCAACCGCGGCGGCTACTGGGTGGACTTCCTGCTGCCGGTGATCGCCACCTCGCTCCTGGGCCTCGGCGCGGACGCGCTGGCCCGCCGCCGTTTCCGCGACTCTTTCGGCCGCCACGTGAGCCGGGAGGTGCTGGCGGAGGTGCTGGCCGAGGCCCCGAGCCTCGGCGGGGAGCGTCGCGAGGTCTCCGTCCTGTTCTCGGACCTCCGTGGCTTCACGACCCTCTCGGAGAAGATGCCGGCCGAGGCGGTGGCGGCGCGCCTCAACGAGTACTTCGCCGCCATGACCTCCGCCATCTTCGCCCACCGCGGGATGATTAACGACTTCATCGGCGACGCCGTGATGGCGATCTTCGGGGCGCCCCTCGCTGATCCGGATCACGCCCTCCACGCGGCCCAGAGCGCGGTGGCCATGGATCAGGCGCTGCAGGAGCTGAACCAGCGCTGGGAGGCGGCTGGACTGCCGGTGCTGCGCATGGGGATCGGGATTCACACTGGCGAAGTCTTCGCCGGGAACATAGGGGGCGAGGCGCGGGTGAAGTACACTGTCATCGGCGACACCGTCAACGTGGCGTCACGGCTCGAGGGGCTCAACAAAGAGCTGGGGACCACGATCCTCGTGACGGAGGAGACGCGAATCCTCCTCGAGGGTCGGGTGGACGTCAAAGATCGTGGGGAGATGCCGGTGAAGGGGCGGACCCACCCGCTGCGGGTCTACGAGCTGCTGGCGGTGCATCCCGACGGGGGGTCACGGGCACGAGGCTAACAGCCTGTGGGAGTAAGACCTTTCGAGCGCGGGCTTCGCCCGCGCAACCGATTCCTGGGGGAGGCCTCGGAGGGGGCCGTCGAGGCCCCCTCCGACTGACCTAACCATGCGCGCGCGATGGTGGGTCCTCGGCGCGATTGCGGGGGTGCTCCTCTTTCACGGGTTCGCCCGTGCGGCGGAGCCTGTGGCTGTCCTCACCGAGATCCGGAAGGGGCAGGGCGATGTGGGGGTGAAGCCTGCCGGTGCCGGCGACTGGGTCGCGCCTCAGCCGTTGCTCGCGCTCCGCCCGGGCGACCAGATTCGCGCGACTCAAGACGCGAGGGCCGTCCTCCTGTTCACCGGGGGCCGCGGGACGCAGGTCATCTCTGCGGCCAACTCGCCCTTCACCGTCCAGGCCCCGGCGGGTGAGAGCGGCACGGAGAAGGTCAGGGCCGTGGTTGCCAGCGTGACCCAGTTCCTCCTGGGGCAGCAGAAGCAGCTGACCTATCAGTCCCTGTCGGTCCGGAGCCTCAGCCAGCCCCCGCTCATCATCGCTCCCCGCGATACTCACCTCATCCCCGGTCCGGTTGCCTTCGAGTGGGCTGGCTCAGACCGTCTCCGCTACAGCGTCCGCGTCCTTGGTCCCGAGGGCCTGGTGTGGGAGCAGGCGAATCTCCAGCGCCGACCCGTCGACTATCCCGCCTCGGCACCGGCCCTGCGCCCGGGGGTGCGCTATCGGTGGGAGCTGACAGCTCCGGGCCATCCGGTGCAGCGCGCCCAATTCGAGGTCCTGTCAGCCGCCGAGGGAGCCCGGGTCCGGGCGGCCCTGGCCCTTCTGGAGCCAGCCGGGCTCGGCTATTCCCGAGGCACTGTCGCCCTCATCCGGGCGGGTCTCCTGTTTCAAGAGGGTCTCTACCACGACGCACGGCGGGAGCTCCTGGCGGGGGTGGTCGCCGACCCCGAGGAGCCCACGCTCCACCTGCTCCTCGGGAGCGTCTACGAGCGGATCGGTCTGAAGGAGCTCGCCGCGCGGGAGTTCGAGGAGGCCCAGTTCCTCTCGACCCGGCGCCCGTAAACTGTCTCCCGGTCGTCTGGCGGCGGACTAAAGGACTGGCACCGTCGGGCGCGTCCGGACCCCTTGACAGCGTCCCGCTGATTCATCTACACTTAAGCGCGAATCAGTCCCAGTAAACTCGGCTCGGCCGGGGGGTCCCATGCCGGGGAAGGTGCTCCTGAGGCTCAGCGTGAACGGGGAAGAGCACGAGGTCGCCGTGCCCGTCCACAAGACCCTCCTGGAGGTGCTCAGGGAGGACATGGGGCTGACCGGGACGAAGCACGGCTGCGAGCTCGGCGAGTGCGGAACCTGCACGGTCCTGGTTGACGGCCAGCCGATCCTCTCCTGCCTGGCCCTTCCGATCGAGCTCCAGGGGCACGCCATCGTGACGGTGGAGGGGATGGCTACCGGCGGCCAGCTCCACCCGCTCCAGCAGGCCTTCGCTGAGCTGGGCGCCGCCCAGTGCGGCTACTGCACCCCCGGCATCCTCCTCTCGGCCCACGCGCTCCTCGCCACGGTCCCCGCGCCCACCCGGCAGCAGATCAGAGAGGCGCTGGCGGGGAACCTCTGCCGCTGCACCGGCTACACGAAGATCCTGGATGCGGTGGAGCTCGCGGCGCTCCGTATGGACGGTGAGCGGGTGGCGCCGGCGAAGCTCCGGTCGCCCGCAGCGGGGGGTCCCCGGGCACTCGGCTGCCCGTCGAAGACGGAACGCAGCCGGGTCGGGGCGGGGGTGCGCGAGGACGGACAGGGCGAGACGGTGACAGGACCCGCGGGCGCCCGTCAGGTCACGCGATGAGCGCGAAGCATGAGCTCGCGGTGGTCGGTCAGGCGCTGCCCAAGGTGGACGCCTGGGGGAAGGTGACGGGGGATACCCGCTTCGCCGACGACCTCGTGCTCCCGCGGATGGCCTACGCCAAAATCCGCCGCAGCGACCACCCCCACGCGCTGATCAAGACGATCGACACGTCCCGCGCGAGAGCGCTTCCCGGAGTGTACGCCGTCATCACGGGCCAGGACCTGCCGCCGGTCAGGTTCGGGATCCTGCCGGTGAGCCAGGACGAGCAAGCCCTCTTCACCGACAAGGTCCGCATGGTGGGCGACGCGATTGCGGCGGTGGCCGCGGTGGACGAGGAGACCGCCGAGCGCGCCGCCGACCTGATCGGCATCGAGTACGAGCTGCTCCGGCCGGTCATGTCGATCGAGGAGGCGGTGGCTCAGGACACGGTGAGGATCCACGAGTACGGCGACGGGCCGAACATCCACAAGGCGGTCTCGCTCGAGTTCGGCGACGTGGAGGGGGCCTTCAGGCAGGCCGACCTCGTGCGCGAGGACGTCTTCTACTTCGAGGGGAGCACCCACCTCCCGATGGAGCAGCACGCGGCGGT
>JACQWB010000161.1 GCA_016209385.1 Candidatus Rokuibacteriota bacterium | reverse complement strand
CGCCTACTACGACTCCCACGAGCGCTACGTCATGGCGCTGGCCCGGGAGATGCGGAAGGAGTACGAGCTGATCCACGGATGTGGGCTCCTCCTCCAGCTGGATTGCCCGGACCTCGCCATGGAGCGGACGCGGTTCTTCCAGGACGAGCCGCTCGAGCGGTTTCTCCAGGTGGTGGAGCTCCACATCGAGGCGCTCAACCGGGCGATCGCGAACATCCCGCCCGAGCGCGTACGCCAGCACGTCTGCTGGGGAAACTACGATGGCCCGCACGTCCACGACGTGCCGCTCGAGGCCGTCCTGCCGCTGTTCTACCGGGCGCGGGTCGGCGCGCTCTCGCTGCCGTTCGCCAACCCGCGCCACCAGCACGAGTACCGGGTGCTCAAGCGCCACCCGTTGCCCGAGTCCATGCTGCTGCTCCCCGGCGTCATCGACAGCACGACCAACTACGTGGAGCACTCCGAGGTCGTCGCCGATCGGATCTGCCAGGCGGTCGAGGCCGTCGGCGACCGGAGCCGGGTGATCGCCTCCACCGACTGCGGCTTCGGGACCTTCGCGGGGTCGGAGAACGTGGCGGAGAACGTGGTGTGGGCGAAACTCCGCGCCCTCACCGAAGGGGCGGCGATCGCGACGGCACGCCTGTGGGGCTCCTGATCAAGGTGGTCCTCGCCGCGCTCGCGCGCTGAACCGAACGGAGGGGAGCGATGGAGATTCTCGATCTGAAGGGCGCGCTGGAGTTCTCACCAGAACGGCACGTCTACAAGTTCCTGGCTGAGACCCCGCACTGCTCGATCAGCGTCGTCGGGTGGGAGCCGGGGCAGGCATCGCCCATCCATTCCCACCCGGGGGCCGACGAGATCTACCACGTCCTGGAAGGTGAAGGGCTCTTCAACGATGGACGGAAGGAGGTGCGGCTGCACATCGGGGCCACGGTCGTCTTTCCGGCCGGCGAGGTGCATCGTGTCCAGAGCCTCACGCGAATGGTGCTGTACCGAGTCCAGGCCGGGACTGACCGGCACGCCGAGCTACTGGATGCATGGCCGGCGCCTTGAGCCCCAGCAACCAGTGGCGCGTGGCGGCGAAAGACCCTCCGCACCTGGCGGCAATCATCCCCTGGGAGGGTTACAACGACCGGTACCGCGACAACGGGTACCACGGCGGCATCCTGAGCCAGTTCCAGGAGCGCTGGGCGAAGATCCAGGTCGTCAACGTGCAGTACGGGCGGGGAGAGCGGGCCCGTAAGAACCCGAACACGGGCGAGTCGGTGGCCGGGCCGGTCACGCTCCCGGACGAGGGGCTGGCCAAGAACCGCGTCAACATCTACGAGGCGCTCAAGAAGCACCCGCTCGACGACGCTGCCCCGTCCTCTTCATCCGCGGCGACAAAGAGCGAGCAGAGTCGTACCCGGCCGAGGCGTTCCAAGAGGTCTGCCCGAGCCGGTGCGATGTCGTCATCGTAGAGGAGTGCGACCACTTCTACGTGGAGGTTGAGGACCGTGTCGCCGGGATCGTCCGCGATTGGTTGAGCAAGACGCTGGTCTGAGCCCAGTCGCGGGTCGCGGCGTTGTTCCCGGCATTCAAGAGCAGCATGGTCCTGCGCGCGGTGCGAGAGGGTGAGGAACCGGGACGCGGTGCACGAGGCGTCGGCGCTGATCGGCACAGGAAGCAGCTAAAGACGGGAGGACAGGCATGACCGCCCCCATGGACCCCGAATACGTCGTCCTCACAGAGCCCGTTCCGGGCTCTGACATCCCCGTCCACCTGATGTACGTCCCGACGCTCGACGGGCTCTACGCCCCCATCGGCCTGAGACGGCCTCCGGGCGAGGGACGCTTCCCGATCGTTCTCCTTGCCTCGGGCAACGGAGGCGGAGGGATGCCGTGGGTCCGCGAGGCGGTGCGCAACCGCGGCTGGATCATGGAGCGGCTCCTGCGCGCCGGCTACGCCGTCGCCTGGCTGCGCTACCGCGCCGAGGTGGAGCTCGGCTACAACACGGGCGGCCGGCTGGTCCAGGACCTCCGCCAGGGGCGGCAGCTCCTCAACCGCTCCCCGCTCGAGTACGAGGATGAGATCGACATCGTCAAGTACGTGAAGACGCTGCCCTTCGTGGACCCGAATCGGGTCGGGCTCGCGGGAGTGAGCCACGCCGGGGAGATGATCTTCAAGCTCGCCAGCGAGTACCACGGGGTAGCAGCCGGTGTGGCCTGCGAGCCCGCCAACCACGAGTTCCTCGACCTCACCCCCGACGAGACGGCCCGCGTCAACCCTGAGACGCAGCTCCGCGATATCGAGGAGATGCAGATGCGCGAGGTGCTCAAGGTGCGGGCGCGCATCAACGAGAAGGTCGCCCGAGAGCGCATCCGGACGATCCGGACGCCGATCCTGGTCATGGGGCGCCAGGACGATCACCTGCAAGGCATCTTCCGCGTGAGCTACGACCTGCTGCGGGAGGAGGGCAAGGACGCGGAGTGGGTCTCCTACGACCATCCGATGCACGGCTATCTCTTCCCCGTCCGCAGCGCAGATGGAGCCTACGCCGTCGACGCGATGCAGGAGGCGGCGATCGACACGGCGATCGACTTCTTCAACCGCCACATGAAGTGAATCGGAGCGCCCACCCACGCCCAAGGCGTGGGTACCCGGCTGGCGCGGACGTCGAGCCGGGGTCGGTGATGCCTCTGGGCTACTGGTAGAAAGCCAGAACGGCCAGGATGGCGGCGACCAGGCCAGAGAGCTTGCGCGGGGTCACGGCCTCGCCGAACAGGGAAGCGGCCAGCAGAAAGGTGAAGACGAAGCTCATCTGAGAGAGGACTGGAGAACCATGAACGAGGCGGGCGTGACGCCGCGGAGCGTGGCGCGACGCAGGAGCAGGTCGGCCACGCCCACCAGCGCCATGGACATCAGCGAGAGGAGCAGCCAGGCAGGCACGGGCTAAGCGTGTAAGGCTCTGCCCTTCGCAGGAGTCGTCAGCAGCGGATTATCGATCAGGCCCGCGCCGCTTCCTGCAGTGCTCGTACGTGCTCGGCCCAGTGGCGGGCGAGCAGCTCCAACCGCTGCCGTCCTGTCATCAGCTCCCCCGTCGCGCGCTGAAAGCAGGGCTTGTCAAGATCGGGCGCGTTGCGGGCGGCGCGCATCAGCCGGGCGTGGGCCTGCCGCACCTGGGCCAGCAGCTCGTCGAAACTCTCGTGCTCGTGGAGGCGGCGGCATACCTCGTTTACGGTGTCCGAATCGGCCGGCACCGGCCACGGCGGCCCGCCCAGCCCTGCCGACTGGATTCCCCACGCGGTCGCATCGTGGAAGTAGATGAAGTGCATGAGCACATCCCGGGCCTGCCATCGGTCGACCCGAGCGTTGGTCACCCGGCCCGGCCCGTCGAAATAGGTCAAGGTGTCTTGCGCCACTCTCTCCAGGTTGGCGAGGAGCACTTCCTTCGGAGCCAGCGTCGTCATCGGCAACCCCCTTCCCCTTCCCTCCTAGAGGCCTGCCCGGTTCCTCCCCTTCACCGCCTTGTTGACCACGTTGACCGGCCACTCGCCCGTGAGGACCCGTCGCACTTCCTGAGGCGCGCCCACCTGGAGTCCCACCATGGCCTGCTCGCTGTACCAGGCGGCGTGGGGGGTGATCATCACGTTCTCGCGACCGCGCAGGGGGTGGGGATCGGGAAGAGGCTCGGGATCCGTTGTGTCAAGCGCACACCCCGCGATCCGGCCCGCGTCCAGCGCCCGGACGAGGGCCCGGGTGTCCACGATGGGCCCGCGGGCGCAGTTGACGAGGAAGGCCGTCGGCTTCATCTGGGCGAAGGCCTCGTCATTCATCATCCCCCGTGTCTCCGGGATGAGAGGAGGATGAACGGAGACGAAGTCCGACTCTCGGAGCAGCTCGAAGAGCTCTCGCCTCTCACCCGGAACGTGGACCTGTCCCGCCTCGACGAAGGGGTCGTAGTACAACACTCGCATCCCGAATGCCGCGGCGCGTACCGAGACAGCACGCGCGATGTTCCCGAAGCCCACCAGGCCCAGCGTCCGCCCCACCAGGCGGAACATCGGCTTGCCCGGCGGGACCTCCCAGCGCCCCGTCCGCACGAGCCGGTCGTAGAAGGCCACCTTGCGCGCGCAGGCCAGGAGGAGGGCCATCGTGTGCTCGGCGACCTCCTCGATACAGTAGGTGGGGTTGTTGGTGACGATGATGCCCGCGTCTGTCGCAGCGTCGAGGTCAATGGTGTCTACGCCGATGCCGTAACGGGCAATGATCTTGCACTTGGGCATCCAGGCCATGACGTCGGCCGTGATGGGGCCGGCGTAGGTATTGAGGAGCGCGTCGCAGTCCTTCGCCTCGGGGAGGAACTCGTCCGCCCTCTTGGTCTGGAGCGCCACGAGGCTGGCAATGCCCGCGAGGGTCTTCTTCTCCACGTCCAGCGACTCCCAGACGTAATCGGTCAGAACTACCTTCGCCTTCTCGGCCATTCTGTTTCTCCCCGGGTGAAGGGTGCGCCGGCCTCCTTCGAATCGTCCTGGGGCGCCCCTCCTTCGCGCATCTTAACACTACGAACGGCCGTCCCACCGGCCTTCCTTGCGCCGCTTGACAGGCTCTTCGTCCGGGCCGTACCGTGGCGCCCATGAGAGACGGGCGGGCCTCGCTGGTCGGGAACCCGGCGCGAGCACGGCTCAGACACCCGGAGGGCACACCATGCCGAACATCCGCATGCTGCAGACGCACGAAATCGAGGACCCCGAGATCCACGAGCTGATCCGGCGTGCCGAGGAGCGGGGTGCGCCGGATCCCAATTTCTTCCGCATCATGGGTCACCGACCGGAGCTGTGCAAGAAGTTCTACGATTTCTGGACGGAAAGCTTCAACCGGGGTCTCCTCGATCACAAGCTGAAGGAAATGATCCGGATCAAGATGTCCTGGAACGTCTCCTGTATGTACTGAGGGAACGTCCGCTCTGCCGCGGCGCGGCAGCAGGGACTCACCGAAGCGGACCTGGAGGACGCGGCCGATTTTGAGCGCTCGCAGAAGCTGAGCCCGGCCGAGAAGCTGGCCCTTCGCTACGCCGACCAGATGCAGCTCGATCCCCGCGTCATCACCAAGGCGTGGTACGACGAGCTGCTGCGGCACTACTCCGAGGCGGAGGTCATGGAGCTGGCCATCTTCGTGGCCGTGAACCTGGGTTTCCACGCCGTCTTCTCGACCCTGGAATTCCCGCCGGCCTGGGATCATGTGGGGCCGGGTGGCCGGCGCGTGGAGCGACAGCGTGCGCCGGCACCACCGTACTTTTGAGCCGTAGCACAACCGTCCGCAATTTCTTGACGACTGCTCAGAAATAGGGTTGACCGGCCCCGACGGGCGGCGTCCACTCACAGTCACCGAACGGCCCGTCGCCGTTCTGCTTGGCGTAGACGATGCGCCGGTGGCCCAACGGAAGCCCTTGACTCAGGGTCCTGTCGAGCCAGTCCACCACGTACTCGTGGGCATCGAGTGAGCCGAGGTTCTGGATCTTCCAGAGCGGATGGAACTGGTTCTCGAAGACCCACAGCTCTCTGGGGACCCGGAGCTCCTCGAAGACCTCGACCGCGTCCTCCAGCGGGCACAGCGGGTCGAACTCCCCAGTCACCAGGAGCGTCGGGCAGGCGATCCGTTCCACGTAGCCCCTGACGGTCATCGTCCGCGCCATCTCGTCGAACTCGTCCTCCTCCTCGATGCCGGCCATGTACATGAACATCTGTTTGAAGCGCGGCGAAGACTGGGTGAAGATCGTGTTGTTCGGGTTGAAGCACGCGACACCGCTCACGACGGCCGCCATCCGGTGATCGTAGCTCGCCAGCCGGAGCGACCAGTAGCTTCCCATGCTGATCCCGTAGATCGCGACCTTCGAGGCGTCGATCTCCTTTCGCCTGAGCAGGTAGTCCAGCACCGCCGCGCCCGCGCGCTCGTAGCTGTCGCCGACGCTCCGGATCTTCCTGATGTTCGAGGCGCCCTGCCCGGGACCGTCCATAGCGAGGACGTGGAAGCCGCGCGGGATGGCGATGTTGTGGGAGGCGCGCGGAAAGACCTCCTTGGTCTGGTCCATCCCGGGGACGTAGACGATACACGGCGCCTTTCGCCGGTCGGGCAGGAGATGGAGCAGGCAGGAGATGGTCTGGCCGTCGTCGAAGGGGATCTCGACGCGTTCGATCGGGTACGCGGCGCACTCCGAGCGGCGGTCGACCATTTCGGCAAGCTTCGCGTAGAGGCGCAGCTTCACCGGGTTGTCGTCGTAGAAGATCGGGTGCTGCGCCATCCGGTACGCTTCGATGGCGTGGTCGTAATGCTCCGTGGCGGTGACGCGGAAGCCGCTCGCCTGGGCGCGCCGGGCGAGTGCCTCGTGGTGCTCGGCGGCTTCGCGCCACATCTTCGGCAGCATCCGGTAATTGTGCGTGCGCCGCGGGGTCTCGGGCTCGTCCCGCTCGAAGTTCTGGACGCGCCCCCGCATGTTGAGGGCCAGGTCGAGGATCCATTGCTGGCCGTCCCGGTGCGTCCGCAGTTTCCGTATCATGGGCGCTCCCCCCCAAGTGATTCCGGCCGTGTCGATTTCCCTCGCCATACCCGCGTTCCTCCCTTGCGCGCCGCGAGCTCCGCCCCCCGTCGCGCTTTACGCGAGGAACGCTACCCAAACCGTCTCCGAGGGTCAAGGCAAAAATAGAAAAGCGCGGAGCCGAGCGCTGACATTGAAGGCTCAAAAAGGCCCGTGTTAAGATACTCCCGCTCATCGAAAGATCATTTGCGGCCTGACGGCCGCCATCCTGGAGTTCCCATGATCGTGCCCGACGCCGCCGCTATGGCGCCGCCCTGACGGCAGGGGAAGCGGCGCGAGGGGGTCCGTTGGCGATGGCCGACTCACCGCTGAAAGATAGTGTGGTCGTGGTGACCGGTGCCGGTCGGGGCATCGGTCGCGAGATCGCTCTCGCCTTTGCGCGGGAGGGCGCCGCCCTGGTGCTCGCGTCTCGGGCTGAGCAGGCGCTCCACGAGACCCGCGCCTCCATCGAAGCCCTGGGTGGCGCGGGCCTGGTTGTCCCCACCGACATCAGCCGGGCTGAGAGCGTGCAGAACCTTGCCGACCGGGCCCTGGAGCATTTCGGCCGCGTGGACGTCCTGGTGAACAACAGCGGGATCGGTGGGCCGTCGGCTCCCCTGTGGGAGATCGAGCCGAAAGACTGGGAGGCCACCTTCGCCGTCAACGTCACCGGCACCTACCTGTGCTGCCGGGCGTTCCTGCCCGCCATGATCAGGCGGGGGTCGGGCTCCATCATTATCATCGGGTCGATGACCGGGAAACGACCGCTGTGGGGGCGGACCCCCTACGCGGCGAGCAAGCTGGCGCTGGTCGGGCTGGCGAGAACCCTTGCGGTGGAGGCCGGCCCGTACGGGGTTCGGGTCAACGTCATCTCCCCGGGCCCGGTGGAAGGCGAGCGCATCGAGTGGGTGATCAAGAAGCAGGCGGAGGGACGAGGGATCAGCGTGGAGGAGGTCAGGCAGGAGCTGGCCAGCGGCGCCGCGCTCAAGCGGCTCGTCCCCCCTGGCGATGTGGCCAGTACCGCGGTCTTTCTGGCGTCTCCCCAGGCCAGCTCGATCACCGGGGAGGACGTGAACGTTTCGGCGGGCTTGGTGATGTACTGAAGCGCAAAAAGGAGGAAATGGTATGGCCCGACTCATCGGGCGTCCAGGAGAGGGAGATACCATGGCGAAGCTGACCAAAGAGGACGTGTTGAAGAAGGCTGAGCAGCTCAAGAACTGGGGCAAATGGGGTCCCGACGACGAGCTTGGCGTACTCAACTACATCACGCCCCAGGACATCGTGAACGCCGCGCGGCTGGTGAGGAAGGGAAAGGTGTTCCGGCTCGGCCTCCCCCTCGACGAGAACGGCCCGCAGCGCGGCCTCTTCGGCGGCCGCTGGAACCCCATCCACCACATGCTCGCGACCGGCACCGACGCCGTCGCCGGCAAGCACGACGTCAAGCCCGGCCTGCGCTACGCGGACGACGCCATCAATCTCCCGACCCAGTGCAGCACCCAGGTGGACGCGCTCTCGCACGTGTTCATCGGCGACAAGATGTGGAACGGCTATGCGGCGACGCTCGTCGATAGCCGCGGCGCCCAGAAGAACGGCATCGAGAAGTTCGCCGACAAGCTCGTCGGCCGCGGCGTGCTGCTCGACGTAGCCCGCCACAAGGGCGTTCCGTATCTCGAGGACGGCTACCCGATCACGATCGCCGATCTGGAGGCGACGGCCCGTGCCCAGAAGGTGGAAGTGCGTCGCGCCGACTTCGTGATCGTGCGCACCGGGCAGATGGAGGACCGCCTGGCGAGGGGCGACTGGGGCGCCTACGCGGGCGGCCCGGCCCCCGGCCTGGCCTTCGAGACCCTGGACTGGATCCACGCCAAGCAGATCGCCGGGATCTGCAGCGACACCTGGGGCATCGAGGTGCGGCCGAACGAGACGGGCCCGGATGTCTTCCAGCCCTGGCACTGGGTGACGATCCCGGCGATCGGGATCGTGCACTTCGAGATCTTGTACGTCAAAGAGCTGGCCCAGGACTGTGCGGCCGACGGGGTGTACGAGTTCTTCTTCTGCGCGCCTCCGCTGGTGATCACCGGCGGCACGGGCTCGCCCATCAATCCGCAGGCGATCAAGTAAGCCCCGGATGCCGTGACCAGGCGCCCCGCACGGGCGCGTCAGAGGCGGAGCTCGACCTTGCCGAGCGAGGCGTATTCCGGATTCAGCGATCAGGTGGTGGGCAAGCGCTTCACTTTCATCGGCTTCCCGCTTCGCCTCCGGGGTGCCCACGGAGGCCCGACGCGCGCTGTGGCCCTGCTCTAAGGGGCACCAGCCGAGCGCTGGCGCCCCGGGCATCAGATCGCTATCCCCACCCCGGCGTCGCGGACTGTAATCGGAAGGCGCCGGTTCGGGTCGCCGTCGCTGGTCACTCTCTCAGATAGACGCGTCGGACGTCCTCATTCGCCCGGATCTCGTCCACCGTTCCCTCCGCGAGCAGCTCTCCGTAGTGGAGGACGCTGATCCTGTCCGAAATCCCCATGACGATCTCCATGTCGTGCTCGACGAGGATGATGGTGAGGGAGTTCGCGAGGCCCCGGATGAACTTCGCGGTCTCCCTTGACTCCTCCGGGCTCATGCCCGCCGTGGGCTCGTCGAGCAGCAAGAGCTCGGGGTCCGTGGCAAGCGCGATCCCGATCTCCAGGTAGCGTTGCTCGCCGTGCGACAGGGTGCCGGCGAGGTCGTGGCGCTTGTCGGCCAGGCGGACGCGATCGACGATGTGCTCGGCCTTCTGGATCAGCTCGCGGTGGCTCGCCACGCCCGTCCACATATTGAACGTGGTCCTGCGGGACTGAGCGGCGATACGCACGTTCTCGAGCACCGACAGCCGGGGGAAGATGTTCGTGATCTGGTACGTCCGGCCGATGCCCCGGTGCGAGCGCTCGAAGCTGGAGAGCCGGGTGATGTCCTCCCCCTTGAAGATGACCTGCCCGGAGGTCGGCGGCAGGTCGCCCGCGATCATGTTGAAGAAGGTGGTCTTCCCCGCCCCGTTCGGACCGATGATGGAGCGGAGCTCCCCCGGCTCGACCGCGTAGTCCACGCCGTTGACGGCTACCAGGCCGCCGAACTGCTTGGCGAGCTTACGCGTCTCAAGGACGGGCATCGGGCATGTCCCCACCCGCCGCGCCGGGCGCGGCCTCGGCGCGCCGACGGACGGACTCGAGGTCGCATCGCGCCCGGAACTCCAGCGTCCAGTTGTGGATGGCCCCGAGGATCCCAGCGGGAACGAAGAGCACGATCAGGATGAAGATGCCCCCGACCCACATCTCCCAGTACTGGAAGATGGCGAGGTACTTCACGAACTCCGTGCTCATGAGCTGTCGCAGGTACCAGTAGATGAACGACCCCACCGCTGGGCCGAGAAAGGTCCCCGCGCCCCCGAACAGGGTGATGATGACGACCTGCCCCGAGGTGATGAAGTGGATGTTCTCGATGGGGACGGACTCGCCGTAGATGATGGCGAGGGCCCCGGCCAGTCCGGAGAACGTCCCGCTCAGGACGAAGGCGACCAGGCGGACCCTGGCGGTGTCGTACCCGCAGTTGCGCGCCCGCACCTCGTTCTCCCGGACCGCCCGCAGCACCTGCCCGAAGGGGGAGCGCAGGATCTGCCAGATGAGGACCGTGGCGGCGCCCGCCAAGACGAAGATGAAGTAGTAGGTGACCGTGGCGTCCATGACGCCCACCCGAAGGCCGAGGCTTCCCAGGCGCATGTTCGCGAGCCCGCCCCGGCCGTCCGTCCCGCCCGTGATGTCGTCGAACGTCTGGGCCGCGTAATAGAAGACCTGGCTCAGGGCCAGCGTGAGCATGGCGAAGTAGACGCCCCGCTTGGCGCTGGCCAGCTTGCCGACGCCCCAGGCGGCGATGGCGGACGCGACGATGGCCGAAAGGAGGGAGAGCTCGAGCGGAAAGCGGACGAAGGTCTCAGTGATCCAGTGAGGCACCGGGCTGCCCTGCTTGAACCAGTGGTGCATGAGCCCGACGGTGTAGCCGCGAAGCGGGCCGGCCCGGCGATCGCCCCCACCCACTCGGCGAGGGACCATGACTCCGGCCCCCCGGTGTTGGGCGAAAATACCCCACCCTGTCACCAAAGGTGTCACGGACCGGGCATTATGCCCGGCTG
>JACQWB010000160.1 GCA_016209385.1 Candidatus Rokuibacteriota bacterium | reverse complement strand
GCATTACGCCGACACGCTCCTCTAGACCTTCATGCCCGGCGCTGACCTGAAGCGGCTGGCCGAGATCGCGCGCGACTGCCGGGTCGAGATCATCCGGATCCTGACCCACGCGGGCTCCGGCCATCCGGGCGGGTCACTCTCCGCCATCGACCTCCTCACCGCGCTCTACTTCGGCGGCTTCCTCCGCTACGATCCGAAGGACCCGTGGTGGCCCGAGCGCGACCGCTTCATTCTCTCCAAGGGCCACTGTGTCCCCGCCCTCTACGTGGTCCTGGCGCGGATCGGCTATCTCTCCGAAGCCGAGCTCCCCTCCCTCAGGAAGCTCGGGAGCCGTCTCCAGGGCCACCCCTACCCCGGTCCCCCCGGCGAAAGGGTCCCGGGCATCGAGGCGGCCACGGGGTCGCTGGGTCAGGGGCTCTCGATCGCGATCGGCATGGCGCTGGCCGCGCGGATGGAAAGACGCGCGTCCCGCATCTTCGGCATGCTGGGGGACGGCGAGTGCCAGGCCGGGCAGGTCTGGGAGGCCGCGATGGCGGCGCCGAAGGTGGGCGGCACCCGGTACTGCCTCGACAACCTCTACGTGGTCGTCGACCGGAACGGGATCCAGAACGACGACTTCGTGGACAGGACCCTGAGCCTCGATCCCCTCGCCGCCAAGTGGGAGAGCTTCGGCTGGCACGTGATCGAGATCGCGGACGGCCACGAGATGGGCGCCATCGTGAAAGGGTTCCGGGCGGCGCTCGAGGTGACGGGGAGGCCCGTGGTCCTGATCGCGCGGACCGTCAAGGGGAAGGCGGTCTCGTTCATGGAGAACAACCCCAAGTGGCACGGGGTGGCGCCCAAGCCCCGGGAGGCAGTTCAGGCGATCCGCGAGATTCTCGGCGTTGGCGAAGCGGAATGGCCGGCGTACCTCGGGCGCACGCCGAAGGTGGCGGCGATCGTCAGGGAGCTCGAGGCCCTCGAGACCAGATAGGAGACGCGAGATGCCGGCAAAGGCGACGCGGGTGGCGTTCGGCGAGGCGCTCCTGGAGCTCGCGGCGACGAACACGCGGATCGTCGTGGTCAACGCGGACCTTGCGAAGTCCACGATGACCCAGAAGTTCGCCGAGACCTACCCCGACCGTGCCTTCAACGTCGGCGTCGCGGAGGCCAACCTGATCGGGATGGGCGCGGGGCTGGCGCTCTCGGGCTGGATCCCCTTTATCTGCACCTTCGCCTGCTTCGTGATCGGGCGCTTCGAGACGATCCGGCTCTCGCTCGCCTACTCCCACGCCAACGTCAAGATCGTCGGCACCCACGCCGGCCTCGGCATCGGCGAGGACGGGTACAGCCAGATGGGAATGGAGGATCTGACGCTGGCCCGCGCGCTCCCAAACCTGGCCATCATCCAGCCCGCCGACGAGGTCGAGACCAAACAGGCCGTGGCCTACGCGGTCGACCACGACGGCCCCGTCTACTTTCGCCTCACCCGGCAGGCGGTCGAGCCGGTCTCCCCCTCGGGGTATATCTTCCAGTTCGGGAAGGGCGCGGTGCTGAGGCGGGGCTCGGACGTCACGATTCTCGCGACCGGGGGCCCGCTCTCCAACTGCCTCAAGGCCGCCGAGCTTCTCGCCGCCGACGGGCTCCAGGCCGAGGTCATCAACATCGCCACCCTCAAGCCGCTCGACGAGGAGCTGATCCTGAGGTCGGTGGGCAAGACCGGACACGTGGTGACCGTGGAAGATCACACGATCCGGGGTGGGCTGGGCGGTGCTGTCGCCGAGCTCCTGAGCGAGCTGCTCCCGACGCCCCTCAAGCGGCTCGGCGTCGAGGGGTTCGGCGAGTCGGGCGATCCGAAGGGGCTCTACGCCCGGTACGGCCTGGACCCCGACGGCATCGCCCAGACCGTGCGGAAGTCCCTGAACCGCTGAGCGCTACCAAGCCACAAGGTTTCACGGACGCGCCGGCGCGGCGGCGTCGGCCACGACGTGGATGACACGCAGGCCGAACTTCCGCTCGGCCCGGTGCACCAGGTCCAACTTCAGCCAGCGGGAAATGCCGGGCGGCAACGTGCAGATGACGAGAGTGTCGTAGCCGGGGTGCATGCGCAGTTCGTCGGTGATCGCCTGCAGCGGCTCTGCCGCCCCGACGGCAGTCCGGAAGACTCGCGCTCGCACGTTCTCTTCGAGTAGCGTCTTCGCGGCTTCGGCACGCTGCATTGCCACGTCTACCGTTTCGCCCTCCCACGTCAACGGCGACCCGGGCGCTTCCGGTACGAGCACGGCGAACTCCGCTGCGGGGTCCTCCGCGATCAGCGCGCTCACTTTGCGCTGCAGGGCGGGGCTCAAGGCGGTCTGATGCGTGACGATGAGATACCTCGACATCTATTCACCTCCATCATCAACCTCGGTCGTCGATGGCGATCCACCGCCCGTTCCAGGCGGCTCCCTTCTATTCGCTACCGGATGTTCCACAGTAGGTAGGCGGTCATGGCCGTTCCCAGGAGGGCGGCGCCATAGCACAGGAGCAAGGCGGCGGAGCGCCGCAGCGGACGCGAGCAAAGCCGTGGGCCAGAGCAGGAAAGACCGGACACGTGGTGACCGTGGAGGATCACACGGTCCGCGGTGGGCTGGGCGGCGCTGTCGCCGAGCTCCTGAGCGAGCTGCACCCGACGCCTAGGAGCGTATCGGAGTAATGCCCTTCGGGCGCGCGCACCCACTTCGTGGGTACCCGGCGCGGGTACCCGGCCCGCGCAACCAACTCGGGCCTCGCCTCGTGGCT